>JAIYBI010000436.1 GCA_027488595.1 Opitutaceae bacterium
CCGGCGGCGGCACGGTCAGCGCATCTAACTCGTCGAGCGGCAGCGGCACGCTCACAATCAACAATGGCAACAATGCTACGTTTAGCGGCGTCATCCAAGGCGGAGCGGGCATCGGGGCAATCGCAGTCACCAAGTCCGGCCCAGGCACGCAGACGCTGAGCGGAAACAACACCTACACCCTCCTCACAACCGTTAGCGCGGGCACGCTCAGGCTCGGCCACGCCAATGCGCTCGGCGCGACGACTGGAGGAACCACGGTATCAGGGAATGGCACCATCGGCGGAGTTCTGGATTTGAACGGACAGGCCGTCGGCGGAGAGGCCCTCTCCCTGTCCGGCGTCGGCATCGGCTCTTCCGGTGCTTTGGTCAACACCAGCGCCACCTCCGCCAGCCTTGGCGGCGTGGTTACATTAGCCGCCAATACCTCCATCGGTGCAGGCAACATCACCCTAGGTAATGTTGCCGAGACGGGCGGCAGTCGTTCCCTCACCAAGGTAGGCACCGGCACCCTTGTCCTGTCTGGCACGAATTCCTACACGGGAGGCACAACTGTCGCGGACGGGACGCTCGAAATCAGCGGAGGAAACGCGGCACCCGGCTCGTTTACGATCGGCGCATCCCTTCCCAACGCCGTTCTCAAGCTCTCAAACACCGCAGCCCTCGCCACAAGCGCCACCCTCGCTGGCGTAGGAAGCAACACAAACACAGGCACATTCGATTTGGCAGCGGCGGGTAACTACACCGTAGGTTCCTACAATAAAGGTCACATGAGGTTCACCGCTAGCAGCGGTAACGCCACGACGCTGAACTTCACGAATCCCAGCGTCCTGACAGACTCAAACAACACCGGAAGGACGCTCACTAATGCGGATGGAAACCTCACCATCGTGTTTGGCAGCACCTTCGACATCAGCTCCAGCACCGCAGGCGGTGGCCTGACCGTCGCTGGGCCCGGCAACACCACCTTCAACGGTGCTATCTTTAACAGCGCCAATCAGAGCCGCACCCTCGACAAATCCGGCGCGGGCACCTTGACGCTGAACGGCGACAACAATTACCAGGGCGCCACCACCATCGGCGGTTCCGGCCGCGTCCTCGTCAATGGCAACACCACCGCCTCCACCGGCGCGGTCAACGTCAGCTCCAGCGCCACACTGGGCGGCTCCGGGATCGTCGGTGGTGCGGTTAACCTGGCGTCCACCGCCTCGATCGGCAGCGCAACCAACACGCTGACTCTCGCCTCCACTTTGGGCGTCTCGGGCAACAACACGCTCAACGCCTCCTCCACTGTCAATGTCACCGGCCTCACCACCGTGAACGCCGGCGGCACCTTCAACGTCAACGGCACCCTCGGCGGCTCGGGCGACCTCACCTTGGCCTCGTCCAACAACGCCACCGCCAACTTCTCCGCCGCCGGCGTGAGCCTGGACGTGGTCACGAACGGCAGCACCGCTACCAACGCCCTTAACTTCACCGCCTCCACCGGCGCCGTCACCCTGGCCAGCTTGTCCGGCGCAGGTAACACCCGCTTCGGCAGCGACGGCATTGTCACCGGCGGTATCTCTTCCGGCACGGTTACCAGCGTAGGCGCACTCACCGCAGACATCTCGGGCGGCACCGTAAGTGCGGGCTCCCTGAGCTCCTCCTCGGTCACCGGCGGCACCACCACTGTCGGCGGCGTGGCCACTATCGGCACGATGTCGGCTGGCACAGCCAACCTAAACGGCGCGACCAGCGCGATCACCACCCTCACCGGGGGCACGATCAACCTCGGCTCCACAACCGTTCTCTCGGTCAGCGACGGCACAACGTCCGGCTCCATCAACGGCACCGGCGGCGCTCTCACCAAGGTCAGCGCGGGCACCTTGACCCTCTCCGGCACCAACGGCTACACCGGCGCAACCACCGTTTCTGAAGGCACCTTGATTGTCTCGGGCTCCATTGCCTCAACGGTCACCACCGTCGCCCCCGGAGCCGTCCTGACCTTCACGGGCTCCAGTTCTGCGGGTAACATCACGATCGGCTCCGGCGCCACCTTCGCGCTCGGCACCGCAGGCACCGCCGGTGCCGTTACGATCAACGACGGCACCTTCTCCGGCTCCGGCACCGTCGGCTCGCTGACCTTCACCGGCTCCAGCGTCTTTGGCCCGGACAACTCCCCCGGCACCGTCACAATTGCCGACGGTGGCACGCTCACGATGAGCATCGGCACCGTTTCGAACTTCGAAATCACCAGCCCGGGCTTCGGCGCCGGCACCTACGATCTCGTAACGGGAACCGTCGGTGGCTCGCCCGAATCAGTGGTCTTCAACGGCACGCTCAACCTGATCTTTTCCGGCAGCGGCTACTCGGTCAGCGCAACCGCGGTTAAACTCTTCGACGTAGATTCCTACTCGGGAGCCTTCACCTTGGTAAACGTATCCGGTCTCGATACCGGGCTGGTTGCCACCTTTGATAGCAGCACCGGCTACGTAGCCATCGCCCCCATCCCCGAGCCTTCCGGTTATGCCGCGCTGGCGGGCGTGGGCATGATCGGCTTCGCCCTTTACCGCCGTCGTCGCCAGCAGAAGGCCGCCGTCGCCGCATAAGGGAATACCGCTCAAGTCAGGCAGAAGGCATATCAACTACCGGCGCATCTCCCCGATGCGCCGGTTTTCGATTTAACGCCCGTTTTCATACCAGTTCCCCAAGCTTTCAGACTTTAACGCGAAGACGCCAAGATCAAACCGAAGAACGCAAAGTCAGGTGTTTCATTTACTTAGCGGTCTTCGCTGCTCTTCGCGTCTTCGCGTTAGAAATCCGACCGATTCAGCCATTTGGTATGAGACACTCCTTTCCCATGCTCCCTAAAAAACTCCTCCTTGCCCTCACGGTTCTCTCCCTCGCCCTCGGCACCACGCGCCCGGGCTTTGCCGCCGAAACCGCCTTGGCGACGACGCCCTCACCCGCCGCAGCACCGGTCGCCAAGCCGAGCAAATACGCCGACGCCGTGGCCAAGCTCGCCGCCGCTCCCGCGCCCGCCCCTGGCGGAATCCTCATGATCGGCAGCAGCATTTTCCGAAAGTGGACCACCGCCGCCCAGGACCTCGCACCCCTGCCCGTCACCAACCGCGCCTTCGGCGGCTCGCGCACCGCCGATCAGCTCCAATTTTTCGACCAGCTTGTTCCCTCCTCCCAAGCCGCCCTCGTGGTCTGGTATTGCGGCAGCAACGACGTAAACTCGAAAAAGAAGCCCGCTGAGGTTCTGCAAAACACCCAGGACTGGATCGCCAGGACACGCGCCGCCCTCCCGAACGTTCGCATCGTGCTGCTCTCCGTGATCCGCGCCCCGCAAAAGCATGAGGACGGGTATCTCCCACAGGTCGACGACATCAATAAACGGCTGCGGGCCCTCGCCGCCGACGCACCGGATTTGACCTACGTGGACGTAAACCCTTCGCTCGAAACCGCCACCGGCGAGCCACTGCCGGACTGCTATGTCGCGGATAAACTCCACATGTCGCCGGAGGGCTATCAGCGCATCAGCTCGGTCTTGCTGCCGGTGCTCAAAGCGCAGTGGAAAGCCCCGGCTACGGCTGCGGCCACGCCTTGACCCGATGACGTGACAAGCCCTTCGGACGAAAGCGCTCTGCGCTTCCGCCACATTGGAGGGGGCTCAAGTTTCGGTGCGCTTTAAAACTGGAAGCGGCGGCGAGCCGCCCCACTCCAAGACGCGCTCAAGCTCTCGGCTGGCCGGTCGTCTCACGCAGGGTGAGACGGGAGGGCAGCACGGCATCGAGATACACCTCGTCGGGCTCGCCCGTGGCATTCAAGATTAACTCGGCCGTCTTGCGCCCCATCGCCTCGGGGTCGGCACTCGCCCCTGTGATATGGGGGTGCTCCTCGGTGCAGATACGCGTAGCATCCACCGCCACGAGGCTAAGGTCGCCGGGGATGGAAACACCGCGCGCGACAAGAAGGTTGATCGCACCGCGAGCCATCAGTCCATTGAAGCACACCACGGCGGTGGGACGAGGTCCGGGATGGGCCAGAAACAGCTCGGCCGCCTGGCGCCCCTCGGCGCGGTCGGCTTCGTCTTGGATCAGAGCCCAGCTCTCATCAAACTCGATCTGGTGCCGCAGGAGGGCGGCGCGGAAGGCGCGGTAACGGTCCTCGTGTCGGGCGAGGGCGCGGTTGCCGCCGATCCAGGCGAAGCGTCTGTGGCCCTGCTCGACGAGGTGGGCGACGAGGAGATCGAGAGACTGGTTTTCGTTGGACTGCACCGAATGGCACTCGCCGGGATAGCTGATGGAGACCGCCACGACGCGCGGGCACACTTGGCGGATGGCCTGCAGGAAGGAAGGGGCAACCTCGCCCATTATCGCGATGCCGTAGAGCGTTTTACGGGTCTCCAGCGTGACGCGGAAGGCGGACTCGCTGAGCCGGTTTTCGGTGCCGAGGAAGACGGTGTTGATGCCGCGCTCTTGCATGGTCTCATGCAGGCCGTGCTGGATGTGGCTGAAGTAGTTGCTCTGGGTGTGAAGGGAGAGACCGGAGCGCAGGATAAAGCCCACGTGGATCTGCTTGGTCGGATCGTCGGTCAGAAGCGGACGCATGCCCTTCGGTTGATAGCCGAGCTTGACGGCGTGCTCCCAGATGCGGCGGTGAGACTTCTCGCTAATCCCTGCTTTACGGCCATTTAGAACCATCGAAACGAGGGCTTGGGATAAACCCAGATCCTTGGCGATGCGGGTTTGAGAAACTTTACGAGCGGGCGCGTTTTTCATGAAGTTCTTTAAGGCAGGGCGAAACGGATAAGGCTGCCGCACCTAGAGGCAAGGCTAGGTTAATAGCTATTATTTATTTCGATTTAGCAGCAAGAAACAGCCGTCCCAGGGTGGGTATTACCCTACATGGGGATCGGTTTCAGTGAGATCAAACCATCGCGTGCACACACGCTCACACGCCGGGCCGGGTCAGGCCAACGGCGCGGGCGGCGGACGCGCCCTCCCCTCTGGTTTACGGGGCGAGCGTGGCTTCGAGGCGGAGGAAGGTTCGGGAGCCGGTGGTGACGGTGTAAACTCTGCGCTCGCGACCCGTAATCACGCCGGTTTGGTCACCCACGGTGCCCGCGCCGGCAGGACTGCCACTCACGCCGGTAGCCGCCCAAGTGCCGCCGGTGAGATCGGTCTTCGTTGTGCCTAGCACGCTGAGATTGGGGTCATCGGTGCGGACCACAGCGGTGAGCGTGAGCGTGGTCGAGGTGCCGCCGATCACCGGGGCCTGCACGGTGTCGTTCGGGCTGTTGGCGCCGAGGGCATAGCGCATGAGCGGTGTGAGCCCATCCGCGCCGACGGTGGTGGGGTTGGCAATGGTGACCGTCACCGTGCGCGTGACCGGGGTGGCGGCGTTGAGCGCGACGTCGGTGGCGTTGTAGGTAAGCGTGTAGGTGCCGGGCTTGGCGGTGTTCACCGTGCCGGTGGTGATAACGGTGGCGGTGAACGGTGCCACGTCGTCGGTGGCGGTGGCGCCGGCGTCGGTGTAGGTGGAGCCCCAGTCAACCGTGACGCTGGCGGGGCCGGTGCGGGTGATGACGGGGGCAGTGGCGTCCACCACGGTGACCGTGCGGGTGACGGTGATCGCGGTGTTTCCAGCGGTATCAACGGCATCGTAGCTCAGGACGTAAATGCCGGGGACGGCGGTGTTGACCGTGCCGGTGGTGGTAACGACGGGATTGGCGGGGGCGGTCTCATCCGTGGCGGTTGCACCGGCATCGGTGTAGATCGAGCCCGCGTTCACCGTGACGGTGGCGTTGCCGAGCAGGGTGATGATCGGCTTGATGGTGTCTCCTCCTGCGTCAGGCTTAAGCTTCAGGGAGTTCGCTTCGACAACGAGGGAGAAGCCGGTGATCGGTGCGGCGAGAACCGGGGTGCCGGTAATGGCGGAGGCGGAGTAGAGCGTGTAGGTGGTGTTGCCGGCGGGTGAGCCGACGATTCCCACGGTCGAGTTGGCGGAGAGGGTCAGCGAGCTCGTGGAAGTGACGATCGGGGAAAGGCCGTCGTTCAGGGTGAAGCGGAGGGCGGCCCCGGCGTTGACGGTGAGCGCGGAAGTCTGGCTGCCGGCGAGTGCGAGGGTGCCGGCGGAGACGGTGGTGTTGCCGGTGTAGGAGTTGTTGGCCGAGAGGGTGAGCAGGCCGGTGCCGAGCTTGGCGACGCTGGCGGTGAAAGCGCTGCCGGTGGCGATGAGCGGCGTGTTGAAGGTGAGCGTGCCATTGCCGTCCACCTGGAGGGTGTGGCTGCGGTCTTGGGTGACGTTGCCCAAGAGTTCGAAGGCCGAGCCGTTGACGATGACGTTCACGTTGTCTCCGGCGGTAAGCTTCTTCGAGGCCGCGCTTCCGGTGAAGCCCTGAGCGGAGCTGCCGGCGAAGGTGAGGGTGGCGGTGCCGGAAGCGGGGGCGGAGATGCGCATGATGCCGCCGACGCTGAGGGCGCTCATGGTGTAGCCGGGATCGGCCGAGGCGAGGTTGAGCAGGGTGGAGTCGCCGGTGCTGCCGCCGCTGTTCAAGGCTGCACCGGCGGGGAGGGCGGCGGGGCTGGCGACCTGCACGGTGCCGGCGGAAATCTTCAAGGGGCCGGTGAACGTGCTGTTGCCGGAGAGGATGAGCGTGCCCTCGCCCACCTTGGTGAGCTGGCGGCCGACCGCACTTTCGGCGATACCGCCGGAGAGGGTGAGCGTGGTGGTGGTGTTGCCGGTGTTGACCACGCCGACGGTGGTATCGCCGCTGAGGGTCACGGGACCGGAGAGGCTGGCGTTACCGGCGCTGGTGAGCAGCGCGCCGGTGCTGCTGATGCCCGAGCCGCTCAGGGTCAGAGCCTCATTGGCGACGGCCTGGCCGGCGAGATCGAGTGCGGCGCCGGAGGAAACGGTGGTGTTACCGGCGGTGTTGCCGAGCGCGGAAGGATGGCCTAGCTTAAGCGTGCCCGCGCTGACGGTGGTGAGGCCGGAGTAGGAGTTATTACCGGAGAGGGTCTGGGTGCCATTGCCGGATTTGGTGACGGCGATGCGGCCGGTGCCGCCGGCCTCGCTGATGACGCCGGCGAAGTCCGCGCCATTACCGTTGTTGATCGTGAGCGTGCCGGTGGTGGCGTTGCCGGACGTGTTGGAGGAACTCACCGTGCCGCCGCCGGCAAGGGAGTAAACCTCGGCGGCGCGAACGGTGGCGGAGCTGCCGCCGCCATCGCCCATCTGCAAGACGCCGCCGCCGCGGGTGACGGGAGCGTTGAGGGTGAGAGCGGGGGCGTTTACGCCGGTGCCGAAGAGGCTACCGGTGCCGCTGCTGTAGGCGACGCCATCGTCGAGGGTGAGCGGGATATTGCCGGCGAAGTTAGCCGAGCCGCCGCTACCAGTGCGAATGATGGAGGGGTTGGTCGCATTGCCGGTGAGCGTGGTGACAGTGAGCGCACCGTTTTGAATAATGTTGACGGTGGCGAAGGCGGGGACGCCCTCGAAACGCAACACCTCGCCGCCGGAGGTGTAGTTGGGGCTGGCCTTGCCAAGGGTGATGGTGCGATTGCCGCCGGCCAGGTTAATGGTGCCGGCAATGGAGACACGACCGGTGCCGCCGGAAGCCTGGCCGATCCCGATATTGCCGCCGATGGTAATCTGGGGAGCGTAGATGGACTGGGTGGTGCCGCCGGATGTAGCCAAGGTGCCGCCGTTCAGGGTCAGGTTACCCGTGCCGAAGGCGCTACTGGAAAGCACGCCGAGGCCGCTAAAGGATGAGCTCGAACCCGCCATCAGCACGCCGCTGTTGAGGGTGGTGCCGCCGTTGTAGAAGTTGCCGGCGATCGTGAGGTTTCCACTGCTGGCCGCCGTGGTCGCCTGGGAGAGGGTGATAGTGCCGTTGCCAATCGCTGTAACGAAAGTGTTAGCTGCGGTGCCGTTGCCGGTGACGGTTTGACCGACGACGATACCTGTCGTGCTGCCAACCGCTATTGTGGTCGCATTGTTACTGAAGGTAGGAACGACCGTTTGAGTGCCGCCGGTGAGGGCGAGGGCACCGGTGGCGCCCGGGAGTGCGCTTAGGGTCAGGCCGGTGCCGGAGTCGCCGTTGACGACGCCGCCCCAGGTGGAGGTGGCGTTGGCACCGATGGTGATGGTGCGGGTGGCGTTGCCCAGCGCGGTGGTGGCGTTGGTGGAGATCGTGGCGGTAGCCGAGGAGAGGGAATTAGTGACGTCGCCGAGCTGGAAATCACCCCCGACGATGATGGAGCTGTATTTGCCGTTGAGGGAGCGGTTGGCGTTGGCGGCGATGATGCCGCCGTTGAGCGTGAGGTTGCCGCCCGAACCAAAGGCATTTGTCCCGCGCACGATCACCATGCCGGAATTCAAGGTGAAGCCGCCGCCGTAAGTATTGCCAGCCAAGGCGAGCGTGCCCGCGCCGGTTTTGACGTAACCGGCGGTCGCCGAAGATGTGAACGATTGTGTGCCAAAATCAAGGGTGACGCCCGAGGAGACGTTGATGGGGATGACTCCGTTGCTGAGATTGGAAATAGTGCCGCCGGTGGCGTTGCTGGTGGCGTTGGCGGTGGCGTTGATACCGGCCACCGTGATACTACCGCCGGTAAACGTGGCGGGGTTATCAAAGTTGATAACCGCGCCGCCGGTGGTAACGAGGGCCGAGGTGTAGGGACCGGCGGGGGCGGTGCTCCAGACGGTGCTGTTTAAGGTGCCGTTGCTGCCGAAATAATTATTAGTCTGCGCTTGGACCGCGGAGACAGCGGCGAGCGCCAAGAGAGTCGCGGTGAAGAAGGACTCAAGGGTTTTACGAGGGGTATTCATGGTGGTTGGGGGGTAGAATTCAGAGATCGGGACGCCTGCAACCCCCGCGAAAAAGACGGGCGAGCAGGTTCCTTTGTAGTGGAAAAACGGTTACACTGGGGCAGCTATCTTGCATTAGTTGAATCACGAACCGCGCCTTTATCAAACAAAGTATTATAGTTATGATAAAATGGCTTGGAACTGGCCGTCTGATATCAGTTTGTTTCGTATCTTTATCCGAAAAACAAAAACGCCGGGGCTGAATGCCCCGGCGTTGAGCCAGAAAGGAACGGGCAGAGAGTGCGCCCGTTAAATCCGCAGCTTAAGGAAGCAGCGTGGCCTCGAGGCGAAGGAAGGTCCTGGACGCGGTGGTGACGGTGTAGACGTTACGCACGCAGCCAGAAGGAACTCCGGCTTGGCTTGCCGCGGGGGCCACGCTGACGCCGCTGGTAGTCCAGGAGCCGCTGACGAGATCGTTCCTCGTTGTGCCTACCACAGTGAGCTTGGGGTCATCGGTGCGGACCACAGCAGTGAGTGTCAGCGTGCTGGATGTGCCGCCGGTCACCGGGGCCTCGACGGTGCCGCCGGGGCCGGTGGCTCCGAGAGCGTAGCGCAGGAGCGGTGAGAGCCCATCCGCACCCACGGTGGTGGGGTTGGCGATGGAGACGGTGACCGTGCGGGTTACGGGCGTGGCGGCGTTGAGCGCGACGTCGGTGGCGTTGTAGGTGAGGGTGTAGGTGCCGGGCTTGGCGGTGTTCACCGTGCCGCTGGTGGTCACGGTGACGCTCGGGTCCACGTTGTCCGTGGCGGTGGCGCCGGCGTCAGTGTAGGTGGAGCCCCAGTCAACCGTGACGCTGGCGGGGCCGGTGCGGGTAATGACGGGCGCGGTGGCATCCACCACGGTCACGGTGCGGGTGACGGTGATCGCGGTGTTGCCGGCGGTATCAACGGCATCGTAGCTCAGGACGTAGATACCGGGGACGGCGGTGTTGACCGTGCCGGTGGTGGTAACGACGGGATTGGCGGGGGCGGTCTCATCCGTGGCGGTTGCACCGGCATCGGTGTAGGTCGAGCCCGCGTTCACCGTGAGGGTGGCGTTGCCGACGAGCGTGATGATCGGCTTGATGGTGTCTCCGGCGGCGGCGGGCGCGAGCTGGAGAACCGTGCCGGTGTTGACGAGTGAGAAGCCGGTGATGGGGGCGCTCAAGGTCGGCGTGCCGGTGATCGCGGAGGCGGTGACGAGGTTGTAGGTCGTGGCGGCGACGGGCGTGCCGACGATGCTCACGGTGGCGTTGCCCGAGAAGCTCAGGGTGTTGGTCGAGACGACCGGGTTGGCGAGGTTAAGCTCGAGCACGGTGCCGGCGGCCAGGGCGATGGCGGAAGTGTTGTTGCCGTTGAGGGTGAGGGTGCCCTGGTTGATCGAAGTGGCGCCGGCGTAGGAGTTGGGCGTGATGCTGGCGTTGCCGCTGCCGAGGGTGAGACGACCGGGTCCGGTTTTGACCACGCCGCCGTTGCCGCTGGCGGACAGGAGGGTGAGCTGGGTCAAGGCGCCGGTATTGAAGGTCGCGGTGCCGGTGAGGTTGCCGCTGTTGAAGGTCAGCACCGGATCGGTGTAGGTGAGGTTGCCCGTGGAGTTGGCCGAGGAGCTGGTGGTGGCGCTCTTGACGAGATTGATCGTGTTGGAGCCGATGCTCAGGCCGGTGAAGCTCACGGTGTTGGCGCCCGGAGCGCTGAGCGGATTCGAGTCCAAGGTGATTGTGGTGTCCTGGAGGACTTCGAGCGGGATGTCCTGGCCGTGGCCGGTGTAGGCGCCGGTGGAACTGATGCCCTTGCTGAAGCGGAGATTGCCGCCGTTCATACTGACCTTGCCGGCCGAGCCGAGGCCGGAGCTGGCGCTGGTGCCGACAAAGAGGGTGCCGCCGGTGACATTCCAGCCGCCTTGGAAGGTGGCGGCGCCGCCGCCGCGCAGCCAGAGGGTGCCGTTACCGCTCTTGGTGACGGTGTGGGCAATATCGCTGACACCTGCGAGCGTGTGGCTGGAGACGGTCATGCCGTCGGCTACATTAATCGTCACCGGGCCGTTTATCGTGGTGGTGGTGCCGGTGGTGCGGAAAAAGGTGCCGAACGGGGTGCCGGCGCCGAAGGCGGTGAGGCGGGAAAGATCGGTATCCACGGTGGCGTTGAGCGTGCCGCCCGCGAGGGTGACTGCGCCGGTGCCGAGGGGGGACTGAGTGCTGAAGACGTTGACTAACGGCTCGGTGGTGTAGCCAGAGCCGGGGGTGACTACGTTAATGGTCGTGACCACGCCGCCGCTGATCGTGGCAGTAGCGGTGGCGCCGGTGCCTCCGCCGCCCGAGAAGGTGACGGCCGGGGCGACGGTGTAACCGGAACCGCCATCCACCACGGTGACCGAGGCGACGGTGCCACCGGATAAAACCGGAATGGCGCGGACGAGGTTGGTCGGGCTGGCCGAGCCGGAGACCGTCAAGGTGCCGGCGTTGAGGGTGGTGCCGCCGCGGTAGGTGTTGGCCGCGCTGAGGACAACGGTGCCGGCACCAGTCTTGGTCAGGGCACGGGAGCTGGCGTCAACCACCGAGGCCGAGAGGGTGAGGGTGGAGCCGGCGCCGATGTTGAAGTTGCCGCTGTTGCGCAGCTCGACGGTGGACGGGGTGGAGCCACCGGTGGGGTTGGTGGGAGCGATGGTCAGGTTCGAGTTACCGGTGAGATAAACGAGGTCGTTTTGAACGCCGGACACAGTGTTGTTAAAGGGTGCGGTGTCGGTCGTGCCGGTGTTGCCCATGCGGAACGCGGTCGTGGTGGGCGAGGTGGAGCTGACGGTGTAGCTGCTGCCGTTGGTGACGTTCCAGGACTTGGCGTAGAAGTTGCCGGAGCTGGTGGTAAGGTCGGTGACGGACGAGGCGAGGGTGATATCCTGATACGAGCCGAGCGTGTTGGAGGTGGACGTGGGCGTCTGACCGAGGGACCAACTGGTGGTGGTGTTCAAGCTGGGGTTGCTGCCGGTGAAAGTGTTCACCGGCGAAGCGATCGTGATATCGAGGTTGAAAGGAGTGCTGGTGCCGCCGGTGCCGGTGGCGGTCAAGGTGACCGAGGTGGGGCCGCCGAGCGTGGTGGGTGTGCCATTGATCACGCCGGTGGACGTGATGAGGGACAGGCCGGCGGGCAGGGTTCCGGCAGTCTGGGCATAGGAGGTGGCGTTGGCGGCGACGATTTGATATGAAAACGGCACCCCGACGAAACCGGTGGCGGTGGAGGCGCTGGTAATGGTGGGCGGGGTGGCGGGCGGCTGGGCGTTGGGATCCATCTGCGAGATCACCACGTTATCAATGAGCCAATTGCCAAAACCGGCGGAGGAGGTGGTGAAGCCGAAGCGGCCGAGGGTGGCGTTGCCGGCGGGCACAGGCGGGGCGATCGAAGTGATGGTCGGGGCCGTGGTGTAGCCCGAGCCGCCGGCGGTGAGAGCGACGGACGTGATGACGCCGTTGGTCAAGGTGGCGGTGCCAGTCGCGCCGGTTCCGGGGGTTCCGAAGGTCAGCGGAAAGGTGCCGTTTTGGGTAAGGTAGTTGCCGCCGTTGACGAGGGTGAGGCCCGTGACAGCGCCGCCCGCGACGGTGGCGGTGATGGTGCCAGAGGTCGCCTCGACTGCCGTGGCGCTGAGCGGCGCATAGAGTTGGCCGGTGTTAACCCCCGTGCTCATGGTGACGATGGTGCCATTGAGGAACACCGCGAAGCTATTGGCGGGGAGGGAGCGGTAAGCGCCGTCCGCGCCGTAGTAGTTAATGGCATTCGTGTCGTGGTCGTTGGCGTAGATTTTGACCAGCTGCCGGTTTGCGGCGACGTAAGTGCCTGAGAAGTTGTCCGTGACCGAAGTGCCACCGGTGCGCAGCCGGATTCGAGGGGTGGCGTTAGTGGTGTTTTGCTCGAACTCAAGATGGGCGAGTCGGCGGTTGGAGGCGCTGCCTTGGGTCGTGGCGCCGATGTTCCAACCGGTGAGGGAAACATTGAGCGCCTGGGTGGTGTTGCCCGTGGCGGTGTTGAGGAGCTCGAAGGAAACGGCCATCGCGGAGAGCGGTGTGGCGCCGGCATTGAACTCGAGAGTGCCACCGACGGAGGCGGAGGAGTCGGAAAGGTTGGCGACGGCACCGTCGAGACCGCTCAGCGTGCTGTTGCTGCTCACAATCTGAGACACGGCTTTCAAACCGGTGGTGGCGTTGCTCGAGACGACCAAGCCTGCGATGGTTTGATTCCCCGTGAGGGTAAAGTTTTCGGAGTGGAGCACCACATCCTGCGCGCGCAGCGACACGGCCGGGGCAAATCCGGCGAGCAAGGCGAGGGCGGCGAGTGAGCTGAACTTGAGGGCGGCCTTCTGCAGGAAACCTGAAGAACGCGTCTGGAACGATGCGCTGCTGCTCAGCGAGCGGAGCGAGGGGGTGTGGGTAGTCATGGGAGTGAAAAGATGAGGTAGGACGACGAAGGGGCGGGAGCGGGGGGCGCGCCGAAGAGGGCACGGCAGGGGATGAAAAGCTCGGGGTTTCGAGCGGGGTTAGGGTGATAAAACAGGGGTGCGAACCTGGAAAGGGGACGTTCTACGCCCAAGGCCAACAGAGTTTCACACGGGTTTCAAGGGTTAAATTGATAATTATCAAAATGGGGTTGCTCTGCCTCTCACGGCCGCTCCCGAATAGTAGGGGTTTTTACGGTGCGACGTAGTTTTTCGGACCGCCGAGCTTCTTAAAGCGTCCGTAAACCGACCAAAAGGAGAGGATGGCCATGGAAACCAACACGGCACCCACGGTGAAGGCGTGGCGGTAGACGTTACCGGTGTGGTCAATCAGCAAGCCGACCAGCGGCGCGAGGCTCATCTGGAGCGGGGCTGCAAACAGCAGGGCGGCGGACGCGAATTGGGCGAATTTTTCCCGCGGATAGAGCCGCTGCCCGAGTGATGCGACGCTCGTGAAATAGCAGCCCGAGATAATGCCGTGGAGCACATAGGCAGTCAGGTAGGTGGAGGCGTCGTGCACGCCGAACACGCCGAAAAGCATCACCCCGAGGTAGGCGACGAGTGACACTGAAATCACGCGCAGCGGGTGGAAGCGGTCGCAGAGCCAACCCAAGGGCCAGGCCAGACAAAGCGAAACCGCGAAGATGAACGCGAGCCGGTTGCCGTAGCTGTTCATGTCCACCGCGTAACTTTTCGCATAGGGGATCGAGAAGGTGTTGATCGGGACAAAGCACATGGTGGCCGTCATGATCAGCACAAACACCCGCAGGTAATAGGGGTGGCTGAAGCACTCGCGCTTGAAAGTGCGGGCGCCGTCAAGGAAACCGCGGGACCACGATTTGCGCGCGTCATCGAGCGGTGGCGGCGGCGGGTATTGGCCCTCCTTGACCTTCAGGCAGACCCACATGAACGCGAGGCCGTAGAACACGCCGATGGTGGCGAGGATCAGCGAAAAGTGATTAGGCACCTTCCCCATGATCCAGTAGTTGAAAATGATTCCATCAATCAGGCTGACGGCGCGAAACAACGCGTAGAAGCGGCCCAACAACGCCTGCGGCACCACGTCGTTGATGAGCCCGCCGAAAACCGACTGACTGGCGATGGTCGCGAATTCGAAGGCGGCCCAAAAAACCGAGAAGCAAAGCACCGCCACCACCTTCTCGTTTTCGAGCGCGGACAGCAGGTTCATGCCCGCAGTGGAGTCGCCCAGCCACTGGTGCAAACGAAGTCCGAGGGCGTTGTCCGCCCTGCCGAGGCCGTGCAGCCAGCCCGCCATATAGGGAGTCGCCGCAATGCCCAACATGCCGAAGGCGGCGACGGGAGTGGTGGCCATGAGGAAGGGAATGCGTCGGCCCCATTTGCCGCGATGGCGGTCGGATTTGTAGCTGATGACCGGCCCGAGCAGCAAGGCGACCGCTCCGGGAAAAGTGCTCATCAGAATGCCGAACCAGAGATTCGGCACCTTCAAGCTGCTCAGATACCAACTCGCGATGCCGACGATGGAACGGTCGCGCATGGCCCATGCGAAATCGCCAAAGAGGAGCAGCAGAAACAACCCGGTGAGCCCGCCCGCCGTGTAGGTCAAGGTGCCGACCTTCCAAGTTTTCGGCGTGCCGGGCGGCGGCGCAGGCTCAGGGACTAAGTCAGTGGCCGGAGCCGGCGGAAGGGGGGACGACATGGGGTTGAAAATGGCCGCGTCAGGAGAGGCGATCGCGCGTGGTGCCAGGTCTGGCCTTGGCGGATCAAACCACCCTGAACGGCAAACCCCGCAGGTCGAGTTTATAAATATAAATTAAGCTCAGTTTTCAACTTGATGTGCTACCTGGGCAATTCAAAGGGCCACCAAAGGAGCGGTTGGGTGATGGCGAGATTGCGCTGCACTTCTTCGTCAGCTGGATCGGGCGGGAGACGTTGCCAGAGTTCGAGATAGCGCGGTTCGGCATACGCAAGCCCGGCGAAGAGCAGAGCCGGCGATCGAGTCGGCCAGCCGTCCCAAGCCTGCACATCAGGTGCGAGCGGCCAGCGGGATTTGTCGGCCAGAAAAGGGGAGAGAAACGCGACCGCCCTGCGCAGCCCGCGACCGGGCGGCGACTCAAAATCCCAAAGCCCGTCGCCGGTCCGCGAGAGGACCTGCGCGAGGGTGGCGAGGTTATCGAGCTGAAAGATGGAGTAGGCGTAGGGCTTGGTGCGCCGGAGCTCGGCGGGGAAACTGCCGTCCGCCGCCATTTGGCCGGGAATCAATTCCTCGCGAAACCGTCGGCGACATTCGGCCAGGCGCGGTTCGTCGCCGGTGAAACGCGCAAACACCGCGACCTGCAGCCAGTAGGCGACGGCGTGGTTGTTTTTCTCCGCCGCCTCTTCGCGGCCATTCGGACTGGTGATCATCCAGTCCAGATACGCCGCGAACCAGCTTCGCAGGCCGGCACCGAGGCCGGCGTCGAAGGCGGGCGAAGCGGAGAGCGCCTCGACGGCGACCGGAATCTCGATCAGGTGAAGCGTATCAATAATCCCGATACCGCGTCCCGCCGAGACCCCCGGGATGGCCTGGGCATAGCGCAGGTGCGGATTCATGCGTGTGGCGGGATCGAGAAAGAACACCCGCAGCAGCCCGGCGGCTTTGGCGGCGTAGGCGTCATCACGCGTGATTGAAAAGGCCGCGCCGAGGGCGGCCACGGCGTCGCGCAGGCGGCGGATGGCGAGGCGGTGGGCGTTAAAGTTGGCGGGGTTGGTCTGCCCGTCACGCCGCACGTAGGGCAGGCCGTCAGGCTTGGCGGAATCCGGCCACCAGTAGTCGCCGTTGGAGTAGAAGTCATTCGCGCCGCCGGTGCTTAACGCGGCGCGAGATGCCGCGATACTGATCGGCGGCAGATCAAGCGCCGCCGCCGCCGTGCGGAGGATGCGCGGTCCATCCAGCCGCGCCACGTCGGACCAAGACAGGAGTGACGGCGGCGGAAGTGGCATGGCCGATGGCTTACTTTTTCGCACGCTTCGCTTTGAGCGCGAAGGGATCGTAGTTGGTGAGCGGCCAGACGCCTTGCGGCCTCAACTTGCCGAAAAGGACGGACTTGGCAGTTCTCATGCCCTCGGGGGTGAGGTTCAAGTTGAGCAGCACTGTTTTTGCGGCCGGGATGAGACCGGCGATCTCCTTGATGCAATAGGGCGTGTTGGTGATGAGCACCACCGGATAGCCCTTATCAATGAGCGCCTTCACGTAGCCGTTGGGCTTCTCCTGCCGGTCGTAGTAGTTTGTGCAAAGGATCAGGTCGAATTCGTTCGCCGCGACGAATTTCATCACACCCTCCTCCTGTTTCGCATCGTAGCCGAACTTGGTCTCGTAGGTCTGAAGCGTGGGCCAATCCTGCTCCATCAACTGGGAGAACAGCGCCGGGTGGTCGTAAATGTCGTTGGGCGACTTGATCGAGTTCTGCTGGTTGATCAGCAACACGCGTTTCTTCTTGTTGAGCGGCAGGGCGCGTAGTTCGTCTTTCACTACAAGAATCGCTTTCTGCGCGGTCTTCTTCGCGGTTTTGACAACGAAGGGATTGGTGAACGGCTTCGATGCCTGGGCGGCGTTAACGATGCCCATCTTTTTGAAGAGGCCGTATTGCTCCTTCATGCGCAGGATGCGGCGCACCTTGTCGTCGAGCTCGACGCGGGAAATTTTGCCCGACTCCACCCACTGCTTGATGGTGTAGAACATCTCTCCGCGCCACTGGTTCTCGGCCTTCATCAGGATGACGTCCACGCCGGCGTGGAGGGCGCGGGCGCAGGCCTCGCCGATGCCATACCGGTCAATCAACGCGCCCATCGTGATGCTGTCGGAAGTGATCACGCCCTTGAAGCCGAGCTTCACCCGGAGGAGATCGGTGACGACCTTGCGCGACACGGTGGAAATCTGGTCCGGATCGAGGTGCGGGTAGATGCAGTGCGCGATCATGATCGAGTCGAGCCCGGCGGCGATGAGCTGCTTGTAAGGATACAACTCAACCTTGTCGAAACGCTCGGCGTCCACGTCGAGCACCGGGCAGGCGTGGTGCGCGTCGGTGGCGGAGTCGCCCCGTCCGGGGAAGTGTTTTGCGGCGGCGATGATGCCGGCGTCCTGAAAGCCCTTCATCATCGCGATGGCGTAGTCGGAGACGACCTTGGGATCGTCACTGAAGGCACGGTAGCCGATCTCGGGGTTGTTGGGGTTGATATTCACATCCACCACCGGCGAGTGAATCATATCGAGCCCTGACGCCTTCATCTGGAGGCCGACGGCCTTGGCGACTTCGTAGGCGAGCTTCGGGCTGCCGCCGGCGACGAGACCCATGTTGGAGGGGAACTGGACCACTCCGCCGCGGGCGAAGTCCTTGCTGGTGTCGTTTTCCTGATCAATGACCATGTGCAACGGAATCGCCGGCTTGCGCGAGGCGGCGAGGGCGCGGAGCTCGTTGAGCATGGCGGCGTATTGCTCGGGCGTGCAATAGGGCGGTTGGCCGCCGTCGGCGATTTTCTGCATCGAGGGAACGAAGTCCGCGCCGAGCTCCTGCTGCTTCGCTTTCTCGTCGGTAAAGTAGCGAAACATGCGGGTGAACGGCGAGAGCCGGATACCACCGCACTGGTAGCGGAGAATGGCTTCACGGAGGTCGTTCGTGATGACCGTGCCGGACATGCCGACGACGACGCACTGGCCGATTTTTTGCTCGAGCGACATCTTGCCGAGCGTGGCTTCAACGAGGGATTTTTTCTTCATAGAGGGGGAAAGGGTGAGCGGATCAAGAGGGGGAACTCGTTTACGCGGTAAGCCACACCTCGTCGGGGCGGAGAACGTTCATGAACTCGCCGAGAAAGTGCTGCTCGTAATCACCGGCGTAGGTGAGTTGGAAAAAGCGGTGGAGGGCTTCGTTATAGAACAACTCCCACGAGTGTTTTTCGCGGCCGGGGATGATCGGGTAAAACATCACGTTGTTCGCCCGCGCCGCATCGAGATCGCCGAGGGCGTCACCGATCATGAGAGTGCGCTCGCGTCGGCTCGCGCCTTGGAGCGCGAACTTGAGCTGGGCGGCCTTGTTGCCCATTTCCTGGCCGGCCACCAAGGTGATGAACGGGAGCAGATTCGTGTCACCCCAGTCTTGGAGCAGCGCCTCGTGCGAGGAAGAGGACACAATCATGATGTCTGCGTTTTGCGCTGCACGCGCGAGCGCTTCGCGCACCAGCGGGTAGGCTGGGTTTCCCTCGTCACGGGTGACCTGGGCGTAGCGCTCGTCGCTGCGTTTGCTCCACTCCACGACTTCGGCGAGGAAGGGATTGCCGAGGGCTTGATTATACTCGGTGAGCGAAGCAGCGGAGAGGGCGCGCCCGGAGATCACGAAGGTTTTGAGCGCGGCGTAGTCGGGTAGCACTACGCGTTGCGCGAGCGTCTCGGAATGGCGGGCCAGCCGCTCCAGCGCCATGGCGAGAGCCTGGAAGCGGTTCACGCCGCGATGCACGGAGTAGAGGTTGATGAACTCCGCGATCTCGTAGAACGGCTTCTGCACCGCGTGAAGATTCCAGAGCTCCAGCGCGACGGGCAGGAAGACGGAACGCTGTTTGATCTCCATCGAGTCGAAGGCGGTGCCGTCGGAATCAATGCCGATGAAGAAGGGGTGCTTCGCTACGAAGCGAGGCCTGGCACTCGAGTGCATGGCGTGAACTTAACGAGCGAGTGCCGGGCGAGCACCCTGCCAGCCGGCGCGCCATTGGGTCATCAGGCCGGCGACGAGTTCGGAGTTGGCGGGATCGGCGGCGATGTTGGTGTTCTCCTGCGGGTCGGCGACCTGGTGGAGGACCTCGGTGGCGTCGACCTTGTTGACGTCCTTCCGATCCACCCAGACGGTAAAACGGTAGCGATCCGTGCGCATGGAGTAGCCCATGAGGCCGCCCTTTTGGGTGCGGGGATACTGGCTGAAGGCGGCGCTCTTCCAAGCGCGATCCGGGGCGTCGAGCAAGGGCTTCATGCTCGTGCCTTCGAGATGGGCGGGGAGCGGCAGGCCGGCGAGTTCGGACAAGGTCGGGTAGATATCCACCATCTCCACCAGTGCGGAGGTGTGTGCGCCGGCGTTTTTCATGCCCGGGACGGAAAGAAGAAGCGGGGCGTTGGTATCGTTTTCGGTCGTGCTGTGTTTGCACCAGGCATCGTGCTCACCAAGTTTCCAGCCGTGGTCGCCCCAGAGGACGATGATGGTGTTGTCGCGCAGCTTCAGGCGGTCGAGTTCGGCTAGCACGCGGCCGAGTTGCGCATCCATGTAACTGATCGAAGCGTAGTAGCCGTGTTTGAGCTGGCGGGCGAGATCGTCGGGGATGGGGCCGGCGGGAATACCGTCGTAGTTGCGCAACTCGGCGCCGGGCAGAACGGCGTAGTCAGGCGAGTCTTTGGCGCGAAACTTATTCGGCGCGAGGGTGATGGTCGCAGGGTCGTAGAGGTCCCAGTATTTCTTGGGTGCGACGAAAGGCAGGTGAGGTTTCACGAGACCGACCGCGAGGAAGAAAGGCTCCTTCTTGGTGCTCAGCTCTTGCAGGGTGGCGACGGCGAGATCGGCGACCTTGCCGTCCATGAGGGCGTTGTCGGGGACATCGGCGGCCTCGAAAGCGGGGCCGCGGGAGTTTTGGCCGGTGGAAGGCGTGTTGTCGGGTTCGCCGGAGTCCTTGGCTTTCTTCTTCGCGGCGGCGGCGGCGTATTGGCGGTCATCGAGTTTCAGGTTTTCCGGGAGCGCGTATTTGGCGGCCTTGGGGTTTTGCCACGGCACAGACCAGGTGGCGGCATCGTTCAGACTGCCATGGTAAATCTTGCCCATGCCCTGCACGAAGTAGCCGTGTTGTTTAAAGTGCTGGCCGAGGGTCACGACATCGGGAAGGGCGACACGGAAAGAGGTGACGAGATCCCAGACCTTGGAGGTATCGGGCCGCACGCCGGTCATGATGCTGGTGCGCGAAGGCGAGCACACGGCCTGCTGCACGTAGGCCCGGTTGAAGACCATACCGGAGCGGGCGAGGGCGTCTATGTTCGGGCTCTTGATGTAGTCCTTGCCGTAGCAACCGAGTTCGGGGCGAAGGTCGTCCACCGCGATGAAGAGGATGTTGGGCTTGGGTGCGGGAGCGGAAGATTCGGCGGCGAACGCGGATGTGGTGCCGGCGACCAAGAGCAGAGCGGCAAGATTGAGGAGGGTGAGTTTAGGTTTCATGGGGGATTAAAAGTCTTTCTTCTTTTTCTGGCGGGTCTTGGCGGCGACGGAATCAGCGATGTCCTCCACCGAAAACTTGCCGGCCTCACGAAGGGCGATGACCCAGGCGGGGCCGACGTCTTTGGCGGTCAGCGGCTTGAGGGCCGCGCGTTCGCGGGCTTCGGTCCAGCCGGACGGGAGCGACTGGGAACGCACGCCGCTTGAGGCGGGAGCGAAGGCGTTTTTTCCTCCGACAAGCACGTTCCCGAGGTAGGAATTCGGCTTAAAGGTGAAGCGGGCCAGCGGGCCGGTTTTATCCGGGGTGGTTCCGATGATGGATTCCCCTCCTTTGGGGCGGACGAAGCGGTTGTTTTTGATGGTGCAGTTTTCCGGCAGCAAAACCAACTGCGCCTCGGGCCAATGTTTTTTGTAGCCGCCGCCGATCTCCAAGTCAGCTCCGGTGATGTCCACGGTGATGTTGTCGCTGATCGTGACGTCCTTGTTTTGTGGATACGCGGCGATGCGCTCCTCCTCGCCCGACCTGCCCTTGATGTCCGGTTTGTAGGCGGGCGTGAGGGCGTTTTTTATGAATTCTCCGCTGGAAACCTGAATGCCGTATTCGGTGCCGGAAACGTAGTTGCCCTGAACGAGATTGCGCTCGCCGGACATGCGCAGGCCCTGCGCGCCCTCTGCGCCCTGGCCGAGGATGATGTTGCCCTGGACGGTGTTGAAATTGCCGCGCCGGATGTTGAGACAGCCCCGGGTGGCGATGACGGTGTTTTTGAGGAGCTTATTGTAGTTGGACTTGAGTGAGACGATCTCGGTGCCCTCGCCGTCGGCGTGGTCGAAAAGATTTTCCGCAATAGTGAAGTAGGCGCCGTCCTTGTCGTTGGGGCCGAATTTGCCGGCGCCCCACACCCGGATGATTTCGCGACCGTTGGCCTCGGCGTGGGGGATGTTTTTAAAGTAACAGCGCGTCACCACGTGGCGGCGGCTCTCCTCGATGGCGTTGCCGATGAGGGGCTGCATGTTGTTTTTCCCCTTAAAGTAACAGCGATCGAGGGTGTTGCTGTCGCCGTTGAAAAACACCCAGTAGTAGGCGGTCTCGAAGGAGGACGGATTATAGTCCACGATGGCGGTGTTTTTCACCACGCCGTGATCGGAGTTAAACAGGATGACCGCTTGTTTGGACACCGAACCGGCGTGGAAGAAGAGACCGTCCACCGTCACGTAGGGGGCGTTGATTTCGAGGCTGGAGGCGCCGCTGAGGATCGTTTCGCCCGGGACCTCGGCGCGGATAACAACCGGGCTTCCCAGACGACCACCTTTGCTGACGACGATGTCGGCGTCGCGCCAGTCGCCCTTGCTGAGAATCACATCGTCGCCGGGTTGGGCGCGATCGAGGGCGGTTTTCAGTTGAGAGTTGGTTTTAACCAGCACCTCGCGGGCGAGAGCCATCGTGCCGTCGGACGCGACGAATGCGGCGAAGGCACAAAGAAGAAGACGCGAGAAGGATTTCATCAAGGGGAAGGGGGCCCAGCAGGGGCGAAGCGATAGACCTTGAAGTTATCCAGTCGCAGGTGGCTGCGCACGGTGCGGAAGCCGAACCAGCCGGAGGTGAAGGGAGCCGGGTCGGAAAAATCGAAGACCACCTCGCCATCGCGGATAAACTGGATGCGGCCGCGGTCGGCTATGAGCTGAATTTTCACGGCGCGATTGGCGACATTCATAAACTTGAGCGCACTCAAATCGTGCTCCGGCAAAAGCGGTTTGGTGCCGTCGCCGGGGTAACGGCGAAAGCGGGTGGTCTTGTTTTCGTTGGCACCGTAGCCGACGTAGTAGAGCCGCAGTGCGTCGTAGTTTTTGAATAGACCCGCGCGCGTTTTGCTGTTCGCAAAAAGGTCGTCGGGATGAGCGGGGTCGGTGGCCATCCAGAAGCAGTTAAGATCGCTCACGCGATCGTTGGGGCCGCCCTGCTGAATGAGGGTGGCCTCGAATTCGATGCGGATGGAGCCGGTGAGTTTCTCGCGAAACCACACGGTGCAGCCATTGGCGTCATCCAGGATGAGCTGGCCATCAAGGATCGTGGTGGTTCCGCCGGGTGCCTGCTCAACGACCCACGCGGAAAGGTCGCGATCAAAGTCGTCCTGGTGGATCAAGGTCGCCTCGGTGCAGAACCCGGCGATCGGCGCACCGCACAGGAGCGCAAGGATCAGACAAGCGGAGGCTCCGCTGGTGAAGTTCATGGTGGGGACGCTCCTGCGCTAAAGGGTTTCAATCCTCGTCGGTGGCCTTGGCCGGGGTGCCGTCCTTCTTGGCTTTTTTCTTCTTCTCAACGTTGCTGGCGTGGCGACCGGAGGGGTCGCCGGTGTCGGGGATGCCGCCGGCGGGATTCAACTGGGCGAGCACGGCTTGGAGGCGTTGGCGGGCGGCCACAGCGACGGGCTCGGTGCTGTCGGCGGGGATAAGTTTTTCACTGAAAGGGGCGTCGCTCATGTCGAAGAGTTCGCTCGCTTGATTGAGTTTCCATCCGGCGTCGCGGACATACCAGTTGCGGGCGAGTTGGTTAAAAATCCAAGTGCGGGGCTGGCCCGGCTCGCCGCGCAAACGCGGTGCGAAACTGCGTCCATCAATGATGGTGTCTGCGGGAAGGGCGGCACCCGCGAGTTCGGCGAAGGTCGGAAAAAAGTCGCTCGAATCCACGAGGTCGTTGACCACCTGGCCGGGCGCGACGGTGCCGGGCCAGCTGACGATCAAGGGCACGCGGCTGCCGCCTTCGCGCATGGAGCCCTTGGCGCCGTCGAGGGGGCGTCCGCCGATGGTGGCGCGCGCGGCCTGGCCGTTGGCGGTGCCGTTATCGCCCATGAAAATGACGAGCGTTTTCTCGCGCAGCTTCAGGCGGTCGAGCTCGGCCATGAGCTGACCGATGAGTTTGTCCATGTAGGCAACATTGTCGGCGTAGAGCGTAGCGCTGCCGGGCTTGCTGTCGGGTGTGGGCAGAATCTCGGTGTGGGTATGGGAGAGCGAATAGTGGACGTAGAACGGCGAGTCGCGGTGCTCGGTGATGAAGTTAAACAGATGCCGCTGCATCAGGTCGGGCAGGTATTCGCCATCGAGCAGGTCTTTGGTCTCGCCGTTTACGACATAGTTCTTCGCTTTGGGCTGGGTGTTCCAATACATGCCGCTGCCCTTGTATTGGAGGTAATCGTCGAAGCCGAAGGCGGCGGGGTTAAGCGGGAACTGGCTCCACTTGCCGATCATCGAGCTGGTGTAGCCGGCGGGCTTGAGGATGGAGGGGATGAGCTTTTGTTCGGCGGGCTTGAAGCGGCCGACGGCATCCTGATTACTGCCGCCGGTGCGGAAGCCGTAGCGTCCGGTGAGGATCTGGGAGCGCGACGGACCGCAGAGCGCGACGGTGTAACCGTGGGTGAAGCGGATGCCGCTGGCGGCGAGCGTGTCGAGCTGGGGCGTCTTGTAGTTATCGGCGCCGTAGCAGCCGACCTCCCCCACCCCGTAATCATCGGCGAGGATAAAGATGATGTTGGGCGGGGTCGGAGCGGAAGGCGCAGCGGCCTGCCCGGTGGAGGACATGACGAGCGCGGCGGCGAACCAAGCGGCGTAGTGGATTTTCATGACGTCTGGACCCGGGCAAGCCAAGTGGGGTGGATCAAAGGGCGGCGCGGGCGCCCTGCCAGCCGGCGCGCCACTGGACCATGAGGCGCTCCACCTCGGCGGCGTGGGCGGGATCGTTGGCAAGGTTCACGTTTTCCTGCGGATCGAGCTGGTGATCGTAGAGCTCGGTGGCGTCCACCTGGGTCTTGTCGGAGGTTTTCACCCAGACGGTAAAGCGGTGGCGGTCGGTGCGCATGGAGTAGCCCATGAGACCGCCTTTTTCGCTGCGCGGATACTGGCTGAAGGCGGCGTTTTTCCACGGGCGCTCGGGATTATCCAACAAGGGTTTCGCACTGGTGCCTTCCAGGTAGGCCGGAGCGGGGACGCCGGCGAGGTCGGCGAGGGTGGGATAGATGTCCACGAACTCGACCAGGGCCTTGGTGCGGATGCCGGGGGTTTTCATGCCGGGGGCGGAGATGATGAGCGGGCTGTTGGTGTCGTTCTCTGCATTGGAGTGTTTGCACCACGCGTTGTGTTCACCGAGCTTATAACCGTGGTCGGACCACAGGATGACGATGGTGTTTTTCCGTAGGTCGAGGCGGTCGAGCTCGGCGAGAACCTTGCCGATTTGAGCGTCGGTGTAGCTGACGGCGGCATAGTAACCGTGGCGCAGGGTGCGGACGAGTTCGGGCGAGAAGGGCTCGGTCCTGGCGGGGATGCCCTTGTAGGCGTAGATTTCGCCGTTGGTTTTGCGGATGGCGTAGGAGGGGGCGTCCTTCGGGTAAAACGGATTTGCGGGCGGAGCGATGGTGGCGGGGTCGTAGAGATCCCAGTATTTTTTGGGGGCGACGAAAGGGAGGTGCGGTTTGGCAAAGCCGACGGCGAGGAAGAAAGGCTGATCTTTTTTGCTGAGTTGGCCGAGGGTAGTCACGGCGAGTTCGGCTGTCTTGCCGTCGGTGTAGGTGTTGTCGGGCACATCGGCGCTCTCGAAGGCGGCGCCTTTGCCCTTGCCGCCCTCCTCGGAATCGGTGGCGGCGGCCTTTTTCTTTTTCTTACCTGCGGTGGTGGGAGCCTCGTCATCGGGCTCGCCTGCGGCCTTGGGCGCGCCGGCGTAAGTGTTTTCCGCGAGCGCGTAGGGCTCCGCCTTCGGCGTGCCCCAGGGCACGGACCAGGAGGCTTCGTCGTTGAGTTTGCCGTGATAGATCTTGCCCATGCCCTGCACGAAGTAGCCGGCATTTATAAAGGCTTGGCCAAGGGTGATCGTATCGGGCTGCGCGGTGCGGAAGCTGGTGACAAGGTCCCACACTTTGGTGGTGTCGGGACGCAGGCCGGTCATCACGGCGGTGCGCGAAGGCGAGCAGATGGCCTGCTGCACGTAGGCGCGTTCGAAGACGATGCCGGAGCGGGCGAGGGCGTCTATGTTGGGGGACTTGATGTGATCGCGGCCGTAGCAGCCGAGTTCGGGACGGAGGTCGTCCACCGCGATGAAGAGGACGTTGGGTTTGGCGGCAGGTGCAGCGTAGGCGCAAGCGGTGGCGCAGAGGGCAACGAGGTTTAGGACGAGATTTTTCATGGGGGGTTTTTCGGAAGTTATTCGGAGGGCGTGGCGGCTTTTTTGGCTTTGGCCTCGGCTTCCGCTTTCTTCTGCTTGGCCTTCTCTTTTTTGGCGGCCTTTTGGGCGGCGGGGAACTTGCCGGTGCCGTCGCCGTGATCCACCTTGCCGGCGGCGGGATTGAGTTCGGCCAGGACGGCGGCGAGACGCTGGCGGCCGGCGATAGCGGCGGCGTCGGTCGTATCGGCGGCAACGGGCGACTCGATGAACGGGGCGCCCTTCATGTCAAAAAACTCACCCTTGTCGGTGAGTTTCCAGCGCATATCGCGCACATACCAGTTACGGCCGAGACCGACGAAAATCCATTCGCGGGGCGCGGGAGCGTAACCGAGCAGGTGGCCCATCAGGCTTTTACCATCGAGGGCGATGCCAGCGGGAATTTCTGCGCGGGCGATTTCTGAGATCGTGGGGAAAAAATCCGTGAAATCCACCAGCGCGGTGCTGGTGGTGCCGGCGGCGATTCTTCCGGGCCATGAGACGATGCCGGGCACGAGGCTGGCGCCCTCGAGCAGGGTGCCCTTGCTGCCGGAGAGGCGTTTGCCGCCAATGGTGGAGCGGTCGGACTGGCCGGGGGTGACGCCGTTATCCCCGACGAAGTAAACGATGGTGTTTTCGCGAATTTTGAGGCGATCGAGTTCAGCCATCAACTTACCGACGAGCTTGTCCATGTAGACGACGTTGTCGGTGAAGAAATCCTTGCTGTCGGGGGCGCTATCCGGGGTGCGGAGAATGTCGTTATGCACATGCGACATCGGGTAATAGAGGAAGAAAGGCCCGTCTTTGTGGCGGGTGATGAAGTCCACCGCGAAGTCGTGCATTTTGTCCGGCAGGTATTCGCCATCGAGCAGGGGGACTTTCTTGCCGTTGACGGTGTAGGCGTCGCCGTTGTCCTGGGTATTCCAATACTTGCCGCTACCCTGAATCATGAGGTATTCGTCAAAGCCCCAGTCGCCGGGCGTAAGCGGAACCTGGCTCCATTTACCCACCGCGCCGGTGACGTATCCGGCGGGTTTCAAGATCTTGGGGATCATGGTCTCGCCGCCGGTTTCGAGGACTTTCTGGCTCTCCTTGTCGTTGCCTGTCATGCCAGTGCGGAAGCCGTAGCGACCGGTCATGATGGCAGCGCGGGAAGGACCGCAATTGGGACAACTAAAAGTCCGGTCGAGACGTATGCCGGTGCGGGCGAGGGCGTCTACGTTGGGGGTTTTGAAGTTGTCCGCGCCGTAGGCGCTGACATTCGCGATGCCGAGGTCATCGGCGAGGATGAAGATGATGTTGGGTTTAGCTGCGGTAGTTTCGGGAGCGGCGGCCAACAGAGTGGTGAGGCAAGCGAAGACGGCGGCGCTTAGGGCGATGGGGAGTTTCATGGGGAAAATCAAAAGATACGGGGGCTCAAAGCAGACCGAGGCTGGTCAGGAACGCGGCGGTATCGGCGATGGTTTTCTCGTAAGCGGCTTTGCCGGCCTCGCCGAATTTGGAAGAAAAGTAGGAGTGGCCGAGGCCCTCGAAGGTGACGAGTTCGCAGCGGTTGCCGTTGGCGACGAGTTTATCGCGGAAGGCGACGGAGTTGGCGTAAGGCACGGTGGCGTCGGCGGTGGCGTGGAAAACGAGCGTAGGCGGCATCTTGGCCTGCATCTGGTCGGGCACGGAGGCGGCGAGCGCGCGGGCGGGTTTGTTGCCGAAACGCTTCGGGCCGCCGTAGCCGCCCTCCTTGGTGTCGGTCACGGGATTGATCAAAACGAGGGCGGCCGGCACGATGGCGGGCGCGGGGTCGTTTGCGGCCGGGCCGGCGGCGGTGATGGCGGTCCAAGCGGCGACATGACCGCCGGCGGAGCCGCCGGTGGCGATGAGCTTGGCGGGGTCCACTCCAAGTTCGGCGGCGTGCTCCTCGATCCAACGCACGGCGGCGCGGCCATCGGAAATGGAATCCTCGGGTGTAGTTTGAAAACGGTTACGCGTGCGGTAATCAGGGATAATGCCGACGAGGCCCTTGCTCGCGGCCCACCTGGCGAGACGCATCCCGCTCTCGGGCGTGCCGGAGGTCCAGCCGCCGCCAAAGTAGTAAACGAAGGCGGGGCGCTTGTCGCTGGCGGCCCAGCCCTTCGGCTTCACAACGTGAAGGCGCAGCTCAACGTCTCCAATTTTACGGAAAACGAAGGGTTCACTGCCGGGGATCGCCAGTGGAGTCACCTCTACTTTCTTTTCGGCAGCGGCGGGCGCGGCCGACGACGGGGCCGGAGTCTGGGCGGTGAGCGATGCGGAAAAAGCCGCGAAGGCGGCGACGGTTGCAATGAGGAGACGGCGAGGGGGCTTCATGGTGTGGAAATGAGGGATGTGATTTGGGTTGGCGTGCGGAACCGATCAGCGGCGGACGGTCAACTGAAGGCGGGATGGTTCAACAAGAACGGCGGCGTGACAGGCCGCGGCGAGGGCGGAGGCTACTTCAAGCGCCCCTTGGTTCTTTTGCTGATCGGCGGACGACGACGCGAGCGGGATGACAACGGTGAACTCGCGCTCATTCATCGTGACCCCGATATCAATTTGCCCCGAGGCGGCGGCGACCCACGCGCCGGTGGCGGGGTCTTTGACCGCGCGCGGGCTGGCATAGGTGCAAAGCTGGTGGAGCACGGTGCGCAGCAGAACATAGTCGCGGGTAAGGACAACATCCTCAGGCACCGGCGTAATGCTCACCGCGGCGGCCCAGCCGAGCTCCTGCTTGGTCATCAAGCCCTCGAAGTCGCGCAGCAGGTCGTAGAGTTTAAACGTCTCCTCAAAAATTTCCGGACCACCCGGGACCGGCGTGCCGTGAAAGGGCAGCTCCATCTTGCGCAACTTCTCCCACTCGCGGCGGGCCTCGACGACCCAGGCCGGGAGGGTCTTTAACCGAAGTTTAAGCTGCGCCTCGTAGAGCGACTCGGGGGAGACGACGTGGCCGGGCGACTCATTGGCGCCAAGTGCCTCCGGAGTCAGGATGATTTCTTTGCCATGGAGCCCGACGAAGAGCGGCTTGACGAACTTGGCGTTCCCGCGGGCGGCCTCCCAAAGATTAACCGGGGAGGTGTCGTTGCCGTCGTAACGGAAATTCCAAAAAACCAGCCAGTTGAGATGATTGGGGAACGAGGGAGCCGGCCCGCCGCTCTTGGTGAACGTGCCGCCATCCACCCGGTCAACCAGGGTGGCGTAGGGGCCGTTGCCGTGCGAGTCCACCGACTGGTTTTGAGCCAGAGCCCAACGCCAGATGGCGGTGCCGGAGGAGCGATTGCCGGTCGAGACACCGTGCAAGCTGCCCGCTGTGTCGGAGGAGAGGCCCATCAGGTTAAAGGAGCTGTCGCTGCGCACGGCGGCGTTGTAGTGTCCCATCGCGCCGGAGAAACGGTTTTGAATAAGAGAGCATGCCGAGGAGCGCTTGAGGTAGATGCCGGAGTTGAGATTAAGGAAGGCGCAACGACGCACCCAGCCGTGACCGACGCCGTCGAAGACCAGAGCATCCCAACCCTCGTCATCGAGCGCACTGCGGTGGTGCACGAAATCCGCCCGCCAGGCGCCCTCGAAGGCGATATCCTCGACGCCGACTTGCTCCATCATCTTGATCCGATCCACCCGTGCCCCGTAATCCGCACCGAGGGCGACCAAAGTCGGTTCGCACAAGACAAGTTCGTTTCCACGCACCTCGCGGATCTGGTGGTATTCGGCGATCTCGATTCCGGCGGTGAGGCGGGTCCAAGTCACATCGGGCTCCTGACCGGCCAGCATGTCGGCGTTAAAGTTGGTAGACTTCGCCTTGATCGAAATCCAATCGCCGGCGGCGAAACCCTCGGTGGACTCCACGGGGAGAAGAAAACTCGCCCGCTTTACCGCGCCGGTGAGTTTCGCGCTTAGTCGCTTCGGCTTGGGCGCTTCCTCCGTCGCGCTCGCGCCTGCATCGGCCGGCTTCTCCTCACGCGCCGGCTCAAAGGCAAAAATGTAGGGAATGGCCGCGAAGTCCGGACCCGTCTTCGGCACCGCATACGGCCCGACGCCGTAGCCGGAGTGAATCGCGCGGATCAGCGTCCCGCCCGCGCTCGAGCCCGCGCCGCGCAACACGATATTGGAGGAGCTGATACGGATGGACTCAACGTGATCGCGGTTTGCCCAGACGAGAAACCTGCCGGCCGGAAACAAGATCACGCCACCGCCGGCTTTCTCCGCCGCAGCGACGGCGTTCCGGATAGCGAGCTCATCGGAGTTCAGGTCGTCGGGAATCGCTCCGAAGTCGGTCACTTTAAAAATCGGTCCCGCCACCGTAGGGATGCCGCGCTCACCATGGGCGTAGCCGGCGTAGGAGTAGTCGGTCAACACCTCGGAGGGCGAACGATCCTTAGCCGCCGCATAGGCGCGCCAAAAGGACGACACCACGGGCTCGGCGGCGTGAAGCGCAGGGGCAAAGCAGGCAACAGTGCTGAGCAAACAGACGGCAGGGGTAAGTCTCACGGAAGGGGGACGGGATTAAGGGGAAAGCGATTTATAATTATTAACCATGACGCCAGTAAAGCTAAAAGGTTACGGAAGTTTTCCTCCATCGAGTTTACCTCCCTGCGGAAGGGCCTACTGGACAGTTACTTTCAACCGGTAAAAAACCCTCGCGCCGCCGCCGACCTGGGTGCTGGTGACCACTTGGCCGGCACCGACGATAGCCGTGAAACCGGCGAGAGGTGTCCACGAATTGGATTGGGTGAGATCGCTCGTGCTTTCGATCGCGTAGGTTCGTGTCAGCCCGGAGTAGCCGACGCCGCTGGCGGCGCGGGCGGTGAAGCTGAGTTCGAGTCCGCCGACGGAAGCGCCGAGCGAGAGCAGCGGGCCGGAGTCGGCGGTGGTCGGGTCGGTGCCAAAGATGTATTCGGAAAAATTAGACAAAGTGTCCCCATCGAAGTCGGCCGCATCCGCACCGACCCCGTTGTTCGCCGGATCGGCGAAGTAGGCCTCACGCCAGCCGATGATCGAATCAACGATCACCAGCGTGCCGGATGCCGAACCCAGGTAGGTGGATGAGCTCACCGTGCCGAGAACGGCGTAAGTGCCCGGCGCGCTCGGCGCGGTGGGGAGGCCGTTGTAGGTTAACGTGACCGGAAGATTGGCGGGACTGGTGGTGGCGGTGACGGATTTGGCTGAGCCGTCGTAGGACTGATTGAGGCCGAGCAGGCTCACCGTTGCGGGCAGTTTCACATTTACTGTAACGGTATTGGACACCGATTGATCACCGATGCGGGCGACGGGCGCGGTGGTGAGCCTCGTGACCTCGGCGGCGGATAGGGCCGCGTTGAAAATCGCGAGATCGGCCATGCCGCCATTGAACCAGCGGGCAAGCGAGCCGCTGCCGGAGGAGGAGCCGGAGCCCCAGATGATCTGATACGCGGGGTCGAAGCTGAAAGTGAACGCACTGTCGCTGCCGGCCAGCACACCGTTGAGGTAAAGGCGGAGCGTCGCCCCAGAACGCACGATCGCGTAGTGGTGCCATTCACCAATCGCGGCGGTGGTGGAGATAAGGACGTCGTTCACGCTGGCGGCATCCCAGTTCCTCAACGTGAGCGTGGTGCCGGTGATGGAGAGGGTGAAGTCGGAGGTCGGGCCGTTGGCGTTGTTGGCCCCGAGGTGGAAGATCACGTCCTGATCCACTGCGGCGGAGCGCTTGAACCATCCCGAGGCCGTCCAGTCGGCAGCGACGAAATCCAGTTCCGTGGCCGGCGAGAGCGCGCGGAAGAGACGCCCGCCGCCGACGTTACTCGTCTGCACGAGCAGGAGGGATTGCGGCAATACTGAGCTGAGCGCGGCCGGGGCGTCCACGACGTAACTGTAGCTACCTCCCCCCGCGCCGGCGGTGCCGCCGATGTTGAGCGTGCCGTGTCGGGCATTTCCGGATACATCACTGGCGAGGCCGTCCGTGCTGATATCCGGAACCTGAAAAGTGTAATTCAAAAGCGTGCGCACGTCGGCCGCCCTGTCGGTGACAGTGTAGGTAAAAGTCGCGGGGCCGGAGTAGTTTGAGGTCGGAGTGAAGCGCACGGTGTGTCCGTCAGGCTGCAAAACCGCAGTGCCATTCGCGGCACCCGTCACCGCGAAGCCAAGACCGCTATTCGCGGTTTCCAAATCACTTACGAGCGACCAGAGATCCACATCCACGGACTGATTGGGCGAGGTGGTCGCAAGCCCGGCGGTGGCGGATGGCGCGTCGTTGACCGGGTTTACCGTCAAAACAAACGAAGAGTTCGCGGTGAGCACGCCATCGCTGAGAGTGAGCGTGATGGTGCTGGTGCCGTTTTGATTCGCGACCGGCGAAAGCGTGACGGTGCGGCTGGCACCGCTGCCGCCCAGAACGATGTTGCCCGCCGGCACGAGAGCGAGATTGGAGGAGGCGGCGGTGACGGTGAGCGCGGCGGCGGCGGTGAAGTCATCACTGACCGTGAAGGCGAGCGCGGAGGTCGAGGTATCCTCGTTGATGGAGACGTTCGAAATCGTGCCGATGACCGGCGGCGAGTTTGCAAACGCGATGCTCACGGTGGAGGCGGCTGAGGTGACTCCGTCGGTGACTCCGTAGGCAAAACTGGCAGTGCCCTGAAAGCCGCTGGTCGGCGTGAAGCGGGCGGTGATGCCGTCGGACAACAACACGACTGTGCCGCCGACTGGCGATGATACGGAAAAGGTCTGGGCGGCGAAGGGGCTGGCGATCGCGCTGACGAGATTGGGAAGCGTCACATCCACAGATGTGTTCAATGCGCCGCTCGCGGTGCCGGCCACCGCCACCAGCGGAGTCGTCTTGGCAATGGTGATGTTGCTGTATGTGATCGAGCCGACGGTCGTGTTGCCCACGCCGAGCGCCACGGTATCAAAAACGAAAACACCGGTGCTGTCAGTGGTGGAAACGCTGACCGGGGTGAGCGCGCCGCCCGTGTAGGTGGTGTTAAGCGAGACGCTTGTCGCGCCGGTGCGACGGACGGTCAGTGTGGCGGTATAGGTAGTGCCGGCGACGAGCGACTGCTGCGCGCCGCCAGAGCTGGACGTGGTCCAGGGCGTGCCGACCGGCGTGGTGACTAGGGTGCCGGACGCAGTGCTGCGCTCGACCAGCGATGCTGGGCTGGCCGCAGTCGGAGCCGGGTTGATAAAAGTGCCGTAGCCGGTGCCGGTGTAGGTGGTGGGATTGGCGCCGGTGTCTAAGGTGACGAGGGGGTTGGCACCGTTGGAAAGCAGGGCGGCGCGCAGCCCGCGGGTGGCATTGAGCGGGGCGGTGATTTTGAACTGAAAGGAAAGCGTAATGACGTCGCCGACCGCGAGCGTCTGAACAGGAAAATAAGCGAAGGCCTGGCGGGTTGAAAGCGAGGCGGTGGTTCCGGTGAGGGCAAGAGTTCCGTTGGAGCTGGAGACGAGAGTGTTTGCTCCGGTCGCGCCGCTGCAAAACCAGCGCAGGGAGAACGGCGGGGCCTGGCCGTCGCCGGTCGCGTCGCGGGTGCCGTCGGAGAAGAGCTCGGTCACAAGCGGATAAGCGGGAAACGCGGCGGCGACGCGACCGACCTCGCTGCGGCGAAGCGGTCGTGCGCCCGCGCCGGTGGCCTCGCGCTCGTAGGCGCCGATGTCGCGACCGGTCACGGGGCGCGCCAGGCCGCGCATGTCGAGGCCGCCGAAGGTGGAGACGTTGCCGGCTAGGTTGTAGTTGGCGGCCTCGGTGGTGGTGTCGTTGATCGTGGGCAGCGCGGCGGCGGCACCGATGAGCGGGCTGCTGGAGGCGGGGACAGGCAGGTTGTTATACGTGCTGGTGAGCAAAGGGTCGGCGCTGCTCGTGATGGTGTTGCCGGTCGCGCCGAGCATAGTGGCGGCGTTGCCGAGCTGCGCGGCGGTGGCCGAGTAGACGTAGTTGCCACGCGCGAGGCCGCCGCGATTCGCGATCGTATCGGTGCTCTTGCCGATGATGCCGTTGCCGCCGATGTTGGAGCTGTAGAAAACGAGGTTGTTGATGAACTGCGTGCCGTAGATCGGATAGATGCTCTCGGTGGGGTCGCCGTTGTCGTAATCGAGGGTGATCTCTTCGCAGTCGTAGAACGTATTTCCGATGATCTGGGAATAGTTGGCGGTCTCGTAGTTGGTGCTGCCGTCGGAGTTGATGAGGGCGGCCAGCGTGCCCGGATCAGTAAAACCGCGATAGAGGCAGAGAGCGGCGGAGCTGCCCGAGCCGCCAAGTTTGTAGAAATAGTTGTTTGCGACGGTGTGGCCGAAGCCGATCACTCGCACGCCGCCCATGCTGGTGTTGCGCGGCTCGGTGAGGATGATCGCGCCGTTCGCATCGTAGGCGCCACCCGCGAGAAAGAAGTTTCCCTGCACGACACCGTAGTCGCCGTTGCGAAGGGTGAGCTGGCCGTAGGAGTTGAGAAACGTGTTGTAGCGGTAGGTGTTTTTCCGCGACTTGTTGGAGCAGATTTCCGGCTCGCCAGTGTCTTCGTTCACGCCGCCGCCGACCGCCTGGAGAGCGTGGTAAAAGGTGTTGTATTCCACCGTGGTGTTCAGATCCACGCTGACGAGCGAACCGTTGCCGATGCGGATCGTCTCCCAGCCGTTGGATGAATCGGCAATGGGCGTGCCGTCCGCCGGCGGGTAGAGGCGGGGGTCGCCGCTGGCGGGCACGATGCGCTCGCCGAAGTAGTTGTAGCGGACGGTGTGGTAGCCCCAGTCGGTGGTGTCGTTGTCGCTCTTGTAGATGACGAACGTGGCCTGGCGGATGGATTTGCGGCGGTTGAACAACGCGGGGTCGGTGATGAGGTAGTCGGCGGGATTAAAATCCCGGCCTTCTACTTCACAGTATTGGATGGTGTGGCGGTAACCATAGACGAGGACCCACGCGCCGTAGTGGTCGTTGTTGGCGTAGTCGGTGTTGTCGTCGCCGCAGTGGTCGAATTTGACGTGCGAGATCGTCATGTAGCGCGAGAGGGCCGGCATGTTGAAAATATACGCCGTGCCGTCGTCGCCGGAATAGTCCGTGTAGTTGCCAACCTTATACATGCCGCTCTTCGGGCTGAACGTAACTCCGGTAAAGGTGATTCCGGTGCCGGCGAGCTGGATTTGCGAGAGCCCATCCACCGTCACGCCGCCGATCGTCGGAACATAGTTCGCATCGCAGGCGTAGATGACGGCGGGGTTGGCCTGGGCCTCGGCATCCGTCATCGAGCCGGTGAGGGTGCGGCGCAGTCCGTCCCAGTTGCCCCCTTTGAGGTAAACCCGATCACCGGCAGAGAGTGTCGCGAAGCTCGCGCCGTTTTTATCCACGGCGGCGTTAAACTGCGCGGCGGTATCCACGTAGAAATTGGCCGCGTGCGCCGCGGACACTGCAAGCGCCGCGCAGAGAGCCCGCGCAAGAAAACGAATAGATGGCTTCATTGAAGGGATACTTTGAGACGATAGAACGCCGAGGCCTGCCCGAGCGGCAGAGAGGCGGAGACGAGCTGATTAGCGCCGACTATTCCGGAGAAACCCGGGACAGGCACCCAAACAGGCGAGGCTCCGAGGTCGGCGCAGGTTTCCAAGGTGTAGGTGCGAGTGAGTCCGGCATAGCCGGAGCCGGTGGCTTGCGCAGCAGTAAAGGTGAGGCCGAGGGTCGCGCCCGAAGGCGTGAGAACGAGCGGCGCGGATGAATCGGCGGTCGTCGGCATAGTGCCGAGAACATATTCGAACGCGTTACTTTTGCCGTCTCCATCCGGGTCGGCGGAATCGGCGGCGGTGCCGGAATTAGCGGAGTTGCCGAACCAGGCCTGCCGCCAGATGGCGGCCGTTTCGACGACATCGGCAAGGGTGAGGATGAGTTGCGGGCGGTTGGCGGCCGTCCCGTTCTCGCGTGAGGCGTAAGTCACATTTCCCGAGGCGCCGTAGTCGCCGGTGGAGGCAACGCCGAGGGAGAGTTTCCGATTGTCGCGAAGCGCCGCCACCACCTGCGCGGTGACCGCAAACTCCACTGGCTGGCCTGTAACAGGCAGCCATTGGGCAAAAAGTTTTCCGGTGGCGGGCCGGTTGAGATAGGTGATCGCCGTCTCACCCCAGGCGTCGTCCGCGACTTCGGAGGCTCCCGTTTCCGAGCCTGATTGGCTGGCGCCTGTGCCGGCGAGGCGAACCTTGGCCTGGATGACGCTGCCCGTCACTCCGGATAGATCCCAACGAAGGTAAGCGAGGCGCGTGACGCTGCTGACCGTGACGTCCTTGGTGAGAAGCGTGGTGGCGGTGCCGAAATTCACATTCTCGTTGGCGGTGCCCGCCCGGACATAGGCATCGGCCTCAGGCGTCAGGGTAACGGTGCGGACGACCGGACCGGCCTTGCTGACCTGAAGGTGTAACACCGCGTAATCTGCGGCGCTGTCGGTGCCGAGCGCGACGTTGAGGCGGCCATCGGTCAACAGGCTCACATCCACCGCCGTCGTGCGAGACAGTGACGCAGTGGTGGAAAGCGGGTTCCAGCCCAGCGCGGCGTAGGTGAAGACATTCGCAGTGCCATCAAGCCGCAGCACATCGGTGGCGGAGCCCGGCCCTGTGGCACGGAGACCAACGGTGAGCGAGGCGGCGACGACCGTGTCGCCGGGGTCGAGGGTGAAATCGAAAGTGAACGCGGTGTGGCGTCCGGCGGTGAGATCGTCGAAACGCGAGGAGGCGGGAGCGGCGTCAAGGGCCTCGATCTGAGTGAGCCA
>JAIYBI010000195.1 GCA_027488595.1 Opitutaceae bacterium
GCGGCCGAGCCGGTGTCGCCGGAGGTGGCGCCGAGGACGTTGATGGTCTGGCCGCGCACCGCGCATTGGTTGCCGTAGAGATTGCCGAGGAGCTGGAGGGCGAAGTCTTTAAAGGCGAGCGTCGGGCCGTGGAAGAGTTCGAGCACGTAGGTGCGGTCGTCGAGCCTCACGACCGGGGCGATATCGGCGTGGGAAAAGGTGGTGTAACTCTTGGCAATGATCGCGCGGAGGGTCTCGGCCGGGATGTCGGTGGCGAAGCGCGATATGAATGCGTAACACAGCTCCGGATACGAAAGCGGGGCGAAGCCCGCGAGATCGGCGGCGGTGAACTGCGGAAGCGACTCGGGCAGGTAGAGCCCGCCATCGGGCGCAAGGCCGGTGGCGACGGCGTCGGAGAAGCCGAGGGAAGGAGCGAGACCGCGGGTGGAGATGTAGCGCATGGGAAACAGTGCGACAGAACGACAGAGGACAGAGCGACAGAGGACAGCAAAAAACGAACAACAGCGCGAAAGAGGGCAGAGCGGCAGAGATGAACTCAGCGTCGGGGCTGATCATCGAAAGGCGGGAGGATAAATGAATCAGGATTCTCCGTCTCTTTTGCGCCGTTCCGTCGGACACGGGCAGGGTGCCCGTGCCACGCCAGGGTGCGTCTGCAAGACAGACAACCTGCGGCAAACCTGCAGCCTCAGCTCTTCGTCGGATCGACGTGCTTCAGCGGCGTGAGCGTGACCGGTCCGAGGAGGCCGCTCGGGACCAGCGACCACGTGCTGGCGTCGAAGGCCTCGTAGTGGATGTTCACGAAATTGATTTCGCGCATGATGCGCCACTCCACTTTGCGGAGGTCCATGTCGCGGATGCGATTGGCGGCGAGATTGGTGACGTCCAGCTCAAGGATGTTGCGACCGGGTTTGAGCGCGTCGCCGAGGCGCACGCGGAAGGGCACGCTCCAGGCCGTTGCGACATCGTGGCCGTTTACGCGCACACAGGCGACTTCGCGCACATCGCCGAGGTCGAGCAGCCAGTCGTCGGCCGTTGCGGCGGGGGCGTCGAACTCCACGCGGTAGCGCGCGGTGCCGGCAAACTTCTTCGCGGCCTCGCCGCCGAGTTCAGTCCACGACTTGAGTTCGTTGGTGGTGATTGCGGGCGGCAGTTCGGGGCCGCCGGTGAGGAACTCGATTTTCCACGCACCCGCGATTGGCGAGGGCTGGCCGGCGCTGGCGCGGTAGCCCCACGCGGACGGGATGGGCACCGTGGCGGTCGCGGTGCGGAGGAGGAGGGTCTGGCCGGGGGCGAGTTGGAGATAGACTTGCGGGCTGGCCGGATCGCCCGCGGTGCGCAGGGCGGCGGCACCGGCGGCTCCGGTGAGCGGATCGAGAATGACGGCAGACTTGGCGGCGCTGCCGAGCGCGAGCCAGCCATCGAAACTTTCGCCGGTGAGATTGGCGAAAAAATAGTCGCGGCCGGCCGGCGTCGCGCGGCGGATCACGCTGAGGCCGGCGTCGGCGGCAGCTTCGGGGGCGACGCGGTTGGCAGCGAGCGCGGCAAGCACGTCGGCTGCCACGGCATCGGGCGTGAGGGTGGCGAGCGCGGTCTTGAACTCGGTGCGGCGGGCCTCGAGTCGACCGAAACCGGGCACGTCCTCGGGGAGCTTCTCGAAGATCACGCTGGCGCCGCTGGCGGCGAGTTTCGCGAGGTGCTGGAGCGTCGCGACGGGCATGCGGCGGGTGGCGGGGACCACGATCGCCTTGTAACGGGCGCCGGTCGTCGCGAGTTCGCCGCGTTCGAAGCGCGTCTCCTGGATCTGGGCGTCGGAGATGTAGTCGAACTGATAGCCGCGAACGCGGAGTGTTTCGGCGAGTTTTCCGAAGGGTTGGTCGTAGAGCCATTTCACGTCGTGCACGGAGAGCGTCATTACGAGCCCATCGGCCTGGTCGAAGATGTCCGCGAGCGGCCAGTAGAGCAGGACGTCGTTGGCCGGTGTGCCGCGTTGGAGCACGGATTGCACGCGACCCACGTAACGGTTGAGTTGGCCGAGCTCTTCCCAGAGCGGGTTGCTCGGACTGAACTGGGTCGAAGCATAGAACAGCCAGCCGGGCCACGCGGCGTCCGAGGGCGAGTAAACGGTGCCGTGATAAAAGATGTGGTTGATGCCGTCGGTCAGAATGCGATCGAGCTCGGGTTTCATTTGCGAAGGCGACTCGCGGAAATGCTCGCGCAACCACGTTAGGCTTTCGCTCGACGCGAGCGGCCGGCCGGCGACATGCGCCGCGGACGACGCCATTTTAATAACGAGTGACTCGGGCAAATCCTGACCGCCGCGGATGTCGATCGCCTCGCGGCGGAGACCCGGGATCGGGAACGGCGTGGAGCCGAAGATCTCGGTCTCGGGGATGTCGGCGTTGGCGTAGAGATCGAGGAGGTTGCCGGGCGCGCCGTGGGATTGGTTGCGGACCACGAAACCCTTGGCGTGCGACCACTCGACCCAGGTGCGGAGGTAGTCGAGGTGGAGTTGGGCGAGGGTGTCGCGGTAGTCGCCCTTGATGCGGGCGAGCGTGTCGCGGTCGAGCGTGGGCTTGGCGGCGAGCAGTTCGGTGGCGTAGTGCTGCACGTCGTAGCCGTGCATTTTTTGGAAAGTCTCGGCGAACTTGGGCGTCCACGACGCGCCGTAGTATTCGAACGAGTCGTGAAACTGGCCGCGCACGAGGCCGCGCGGGAAATTCGCGAACGCCTGGTCGAAGGGCGCGAGATAGTTGAGGAGGGCTTCGGGCGAGTAGGGATCGATGACGAGGCCCTCGCCGCCGGGCGCGGCGCGTTTCACCATCTGCTTGGTGGGCTCGCCGATGATTTTACCATCGCGGAGGACGGCCCTGGTGTTCGCGTTAAGCTCGTCGATCCACGGGCCGCCGAAAGGCCAGCCGGTGCCGGTGGCCATGTCGATGCCAAGGCCGAGCCGCTGCCCCTCGCGGCAGACATGCTCAAGCATCTCCATCCACTTCGGGGTGAGGAAATCGATGTAGCGGGCCTCGGAGCCCTTCGCGCCGTAGATGGGCGTGATCTCGACGCCACCGATGCCGGCGGCCGCGAACTTTTCCATCTGCGCGGTGAGGTTCGCTTTGTCGACGCCGCTGCCGGGCCACCACCAGCGGGTCCACGGTTTGTTTTCGCGCGTGACTTCAGGCCAGCCCAGATCGGGTTCGGCTGCGTAGGTCAAGGAGACGGCGCTCAGGGCGGCCAGAGTGAGGAGTGAACAGGAGGGGCTCATAAGGGGTGAGGGGCGTCCGATAAGGGGGCGGGCTGCTAATTGTTAACGGATTAAACTGATTTGGTCTACTTCCGGGCGCGTTGTGGGTAATCTATCAACTATCAACAGCGCGACTCCTTTCCCGAAATTGGGCGTCGCGCAGGCGGCGGGCGGTTTCCCTTTTCCAAGCCGGAGTGGCAGCGCGAAGATTGAGGAGGTGTATCTCAATTTTCCGCCGCTGCAGCGCATTCATCTTGGTGATGGAGGCCTTGACTTCGGCGAAGCCCATGGGCGGGGAAACTGGCGGGGAAACGGCGGGCGTCAACGGCGCAGGAGCTTATCGGCGGTCACACAGAAACGTCTGTGCCACCCCGCGCCGGACTCGCTCAGAGCGTCATGCTATCACGGAACAGTTTCGCCTGGCGACGGGACAGGTCGAAGGTGCTCCCGTTTCTCAAAGTGGCTCGCAGTCCGCCACTGAACCACGGCTCGATCTTCGTCACCTCGCGGATATTCACGATGGCGTTGCGACTCACCCGGAAAAAGAGCTGCGCCGGGAGGCGTTGTTCAAGAAAGTTGAGCGAGCGAGGAATGAGGGGACGGCGGTCACCCAAATGGACGCGTGCATAGGAGCCGCAGGCCTCGATGGATTGTATGGTTTTGACCGGCACAAAGTAGGTTTGGTCGCCGTCACGAAGGAGCACGCATTGATCCTCGGCGAGCGGCTCTACAGAGGCGCGGTCGGCGGCGACAGTTCCGTCCTCCTCGGAGTGAGGCTCGGCAGCGTCGGGCGAGTGACCCGACCCGGTGTCGAGGGCGGCAAAGGCGCGCAAGACCGCCACCCGCAGACGTGCCTCGTTGACCGGCTTGAGAAGATAATCGGTGGCGCCAAAATCAAAGGCGCGCATCGCGTGCCGATCGTGTGCGGTGACGAAAATCACGAGTGGAAGCGTCTCGAGGGCGGCAAGCAGATCGAGGCCGCTTTTTTCGGGCATCTGCACATCGAGAAACACGAGGTCGGGGCGCAGGCGGTGGATGCATTCCAGGCCGGACTCGGCATCAGCGGCCTCGCCGACGATCTCAAGCGCCGGATAGGCCCCGAGCATCCGGCGGAGCTCAGCACGCAATAGAGGTTCGTCATCAATGATCAGGGCTTTCATGGGGCAGATGTTTCAAAGGGCACAAACAACTCCGCACTCACCAAATCGGGCCCGCTTTGGCGGAGCTCCAGGCCAGCCTCGCGACCATAGAGCACGTCGAGCCGGCGACGCAGATTGACCAAGCCCTGGCGGGTGGAGTCGGAGGGCGCAGAGCACGATCCGGGATTTAAAACGCGCAGCACGAGGCGATCGGCCCGGCGGCATACGTCGTAGCGGATATCACCGCCGGAGCGCCGGTTGGCGGCCCCAAACTTGACCGCATTTTCCACCAAGGTTTGCAGACTGAGGGGCGGCAGCATTGCGCGCCCGAGTCCGGGCTCGATGCTCGAAGTGAGTCGGAGACGGTCGGCAAGGCGGAGTTTTTCCATCTTGAGGTAAGCCTCGACCATGGTGAGTTCCTCCTCGAGCGAAATGGTTGGCGCCCCGGCGCGTTCCAAGGAGTAGCGCATCATCACCGCCAGGTCATCTATCGCACTGCGCGCCGCACCCGGGTCTATCTGCACAAGTGCGCGAAGGGAGGCCAGGCTGTTGAAGAGAAAGTGCGGGTTGATCTGGAGGCGCAAGACGCCGAGCTCCGCCTCCCGCGCAGCGGCGGCAAATTCCGCGCGCTGGAGTTCGGCACGGTTCGCCCGTTCCTGAAAAAAAACCGCGACCGCACACACGCCCCAAATCAGCAACATGAGGGAGTAGAAGAACCAGAGTCCGGTGAAGCCGGCCGGCGGAAGTCCTCCCTGCGCCATGTCGGCGAGTTTGGCCCAATTCTCCACCGGCCGCATGATCGCGCCGACCACGGCCCCCCCGGCTATGCAGCCGATGAGGCCCAGCAGCATGATACGATAGGAGGCCCGAACGGAGTTATCATTGGCCAGAAACAGCCTCCACAGCAGATAACCCACGAGTGAGTTCAGCATCAGGCCCAGAAAAAGATTCGCGACCTTCCGCGCGGTGGGCGCCTCAAACGTTGATAGCATCAAGAGATCTATGAGAAAGATCCCAAACCAAGTCGCCACGTGCCAGACCAGGGCGCGCCTAATCCGGAAACGGGGCAGAAGAGAGCGCGAGCCGGTAGCCGACGCAGACATGGTCATGGAAGCAGACAGGCGAATGCGCCGGAGACGAGTTTGAAAAGCGATACCGCCGGGCACGATGCCCGGCGGCACCTTTCACTCGATTCGTCGCGCGGCGGCTGACGGAACGGAGCGCCTCACTTGCGCGCCGCGCTTTGCCAATCGGAGAACGTTTTGAAGATACCTCGTTGCTGCTCGATGACGGGTTCCATGCCGGAAAAAACTCCGAGTTCGCCATCGTAAAAATAACCCAGGCCGTAGTTGCCGGCATAAGTGTTCACGAGCGTTCCCGGATATCTTTGAGCGAAAAACGTCTGGTAGATGGATCCCGAAATGATCTCGCCGGAGGGAGTTTCGTTCATCGCAGGGTAGAAGAAGCCGACGCGTTCGCCGGACATCCAGTTATAGAAGGTTACGGGGCCGGAAGGATACTGGGCATAGAAGCGGTTCTCTCCCGGGCTTCCATAAAGATAAAAGAGATTCACCCCGTTCGGTGCCGAGGCCTCGATTTTCCAAATCCCGAAAAGCGAGACACGGTCAGCAGTGAGCACATTCCACAATCCGACGGACGGATCGGATTTGTAGGCCACTACGCGGACGGAGCCCCCCGCCGGCAGCTTAAAGGCTGAACGTAGCTGCGTGCTCACCTCCTGAGTGATCTCAGCCGCCGCCGCCGGGTCCACGTAATAGCCATTCTCCAAGGGTCCGATGTAATCCAAGAGATCGGAAAAACCGTCGCTGTTCATATCGGCGTCTCGAACGTTCGCCACTGCGTCTCCGTCCATGTCGGCGTCTCGAACGTTCACAACGCCGTCACCATCAATATCCGTTTCCCTCACCGAGCCATCGAGCAGGCCATCGGAATCAATGTCCGTCTCGGCGGCGTCGTTATTGGCCAGTTGGTCTCCGACATACTTCCCTCTCATCGGTCCGGTTTTGGCGATGCCGCCGTCCACGTTGGAATCTGAACCGTTGCGGATGCCATCATTGTCAATGTCCGCGTCGCGGCTGTTCACGATGCCGTCGCGGTCCAGGTCCGCAGTCGAAGATTGAGCCGAAACGGTGGATATAGCCAGAATACCGAGGGTGAGGGTGATGAGCGTTTTCATTTTTTTGGTGGGTTCGAGTGAGTGACTTTTGAGCGAACCGACGAATGGAGTTTTTTTAAGGAAAGACTACGCCTCTTAAACCAACGGTCAAAAACACCACACCAACGGTCACTTCACGGATTGAACACACTTGTCGCCAGGCGCAGCCGTAGCCCGGACGTGCGCACGACCACACGGCCAATCGTGCCTCAACCTTACCGAAGCGGTCACGGCAAGGGTCACAAACACCCAAGCCGGAAGCCGCAGATTTCATCGGCCAAATCCCCCGGACAGGAATGTTTGTAACACCCCGGGCCGGGGTTACTCAGAGCGTCTCCAACGCAAAGGCTTTGTGGGCGAGACGGGCGGCGTCGTCGGCCTTGGCTTTGTCGATAATGACGGAGATTTTGATCTCGGAGGTGCTGATGAGCTCGATGTTCACCCCACCCGCAGCCAGCGCGGTGAAGAGCGTGGCGGCGACGCCACTGTGGGTCTTCATGCCGACGCCGACGACGGAGAGCTTGGCGATGTTGTCGTGGATCGCGACCTGCGCGCCACCGAGCACGGCAAGCACGGGGGCGAGCGTGGGGCCGACTTTATGGGTGTCGGTCAGCGGCACGGTGAAGGTGAGGTTGGCCACGCCGTTGCGGCCGACGTTCTGCACGATCATGTCCACGATGATTGATGCCTCGGCGAGGGCGGTAAAAACCTTGGCGGCGGTGCCGGGCTGGTCGGCGATGTTTGAGATAACGACCTTGGCCTGGTCTTTATCAACGGCGACGCCACGAACGACGACTTTTTCCATGTAGGAGACTTCTTTTTTCACGATGGTTCCGGGGTTGTAGTTAAAGGAGGAGCGAACTTCGAAAACGACATCATACTTGTGCGCGAACTCGACGGAGCGCGACTGCATGACCTTGGAGCCGGACGAGGCGAGTTCGAGCATCTCGTCGTAGGAAATTTCTTCGAGTTTTTTGGCGTCTTTCACGACGCGGGGATCTGCGGTGTAAACGCCGTCAACGTCGGTGTAGATCTCGCACTTGTCGGCCTTGAGCGCGCCGGCGAGGGCGATGGCGGTGAGGTCGGAGCCGCCGCGGCCGAGGGTGGAGATGCGCCCGTCGGTGGTGATACCCTGAAAACCGGCCACGATCACGACTTTGCCGGCGGCGAGGTCGGCCTCGATGTCAGTGGCGTCGATGCCTTGGATCTTGGCCTTGGTGTGGACATCGTCGGTGACGATGCCGGCCTGCGCGCCGGTGTAGGAAATGGCGGGCACGCCGAGGCCGTGGAGGGCCATGGCGGTGAGGGCGATGGTCTCCTGCTCGCCGATGGAGAGGAGTTGATCCATCTCGCGCTCGTCGGGGTTATCGCACACGGCCTTGGCGCGGGCGATGAGCTCGTTGGTGACGCCGGAGCGGGCGGACACGACGACGACGACCTGGTGGCCGTCCTCGCGGTAACCCTTGATGCGGGCGGCGACTTTTTTGATGCGTTCAACGTCACCGACGGAAGTGCCGCCGTATTTTTGGACGATTCTGGACATGGGTTTAAGGGAAGGGAAAAGAGGAGAGGATTTATTAACGCAAAGACGCGAAGACGCTAAGGGCGCAAAGGCTACAAATTCGTAAAACGGTTCGTCCCTTGGGCTGGGTCTTGGCTTGGTCTTGGCGACTTGGCGTCTTTGCGTTAAAACGGAATGGTTTAGAAATCCGCGATGCGGAGGAGGAGGGGTTTGCCGAGCACGCAGCTGTGACGGGAGAGGCGGGCGATGGTGAGGCGGATCTGGGCCTCGTTGCTCTCGTGGGTGGTGAGCAGGAGGGAGGCGGCGTTCGGTTTCTCGCTCGGGCGCTGCACGAGGCTGGCGATGCTGACGCCGGCCTTGGCGGTGCAGGTGGCGATCTTGGCGAGAACGCCCGGCTGGTCCTTCACATCGAGACGCAGGTAGTGGCGCGAACGCAGGGCGGCGGGCGGAGTGAGCGCGAGCTTGGTCGCGGGTGCAGGTGCGAGCACGGCGCCGCCGCGGACGAGTTGCGACGCGGCGTCAATGATATCGCCGATGACGGCACTGGCGGTCGGGTCCTGGCCGGCGCCGCGACCGATGTAGGTGGTCTCGCCGACGATGTCGCCCGCGACGGAGATGCCGTTGTAAACCTCGTTCACGTTGGCGATGGCCTTGGTGAGCGGGAGGAGCGCGGGGTAGACGCCGACCGAGAGCACGTTGCGCTCGAGATCGCGCTCGATGACGGCGAGGAGTTTTATGGCGTAGCCGTTTTCGCGGGCGAAGGTGAGATCGGCCTGGGTGAGCTGGGTGATGCCCTCGACGACCATTTTTGAGGTCGGGACCCAAGTGCCGTGAGCGAGGTAGGCGAGCACGGACGCCTTATGAGCGGTGTCCCAACCCTCGACGTCGAGCGACTCGTCGGCCTCGGCGTAGCCGAGGGCCTTGGCCTCCTTGAGGATCACCGGATAGGCGAGGCCCTCGCGCTCCATGCGGGTGAGGATGTAGTTACAAGTGCCGTTCAGGATGCCGTAAATGCGGCGGAAGCGATTGGCGACGAGACCCTCGCGAAGGGCCTTGATGATGGGAATACCGCCGGCGACGGAAGCCTCGAAGAAGAACTGGCCGCCGTGTTTGCGGGCGGTGGCGAAGAGCTCGGGACCGTGGGCGCAGAGGAGGGCTTTGTTGGCTGAGATAACGGTCTTGCCGAGCTTGAGCGCGGCGAGGGTGACCTTGCGGGCGATGCCGGTGCCGCCGATGAGTTCGCACACGATTTGGATTTCGGGATCGGTGGCGATGGAGAGCGGATCGGTGGTGAGTTGCGCGGGCTTGAGGCGGACGTCGCGCTTTTTTTCGAGGTCGCGGACAGAGGCGCGGGCGAGCACGAGCTTGGCGCCGAGGCGGGCCTCAAGTTCGGGGCGGGCGCGCTCGATATGCTTCCAAACGCCTTGGCCGACGGTGCCGAGGCCACAGATGCCGATGTTGATGACGGAGACAGTGCTCATGGGAAAGAAAGACCTAAGGCGGCGTTTGCCCCTTTCGTCAATTGAGGTGTTTAAAAGAAGCGGAAATGGAAGCGTTTTGCCGGGACGATTTCTCGCCGCGTTTCCCCTCGACGACCAGCGACCCGCCATCGCGGAACCGAAGCCCGAAACGTAGCCAAACCGTAACGTGGGCGGGTTGACGCGCTGCGCTTAACACCGGGGAATCATGAAAGAACATTCTCCAGCAATTTTCACATCGGCTCCAGCACGCCAACAGTAACCCGGCCCAAGCTAACCAAAAACCTTAGCGCTTCGAACAACATCATCCCTATGCAAACCCCGTCACCCCTCGCCCACACGCCAGCATCATCGAATACAGCCAGCCACTGGCCGCCGCTCGAAGAAGGAAAGTCACTCTTCCGCAGCTTCGTAAAACAAACCTCGTTGATCGCGCTCACTGCGATCTGCGCGATCCTCGCCGCACCGCTGGCCAAGGCACAGACGACCCTCGCGGCGGGCGATGTGGCAGTTATCGGGTATAACGCCAGCGGCACTCCGGACACGATTGCGCTCCTCATTCTGAAGGACTTGACCGCAGGCACGGTGTTCTACGTTTCGGACAACGAGGTAGCCAGCGATGGCGGGACCGCATTCGCAGATACCAACGAAGCGGAAGCCACGTTCACCGTGCAGGCCGGCCAAACGGTTCCCGCCGGCACCGTGGTCGTTCTCCCCTGGGGGAATCAGGCCGTCACCTCGAGTGTTTACACTTGGACCGGGCACACTGCTGGCGGGCTCGGTGCGAGCGGTGGAGTTTCACTTGATGACGGTATTTACATCTACACCGGAACAAGCGCCACCGCACTGACCCCGACGGCATTCATCTATTACGTCAAAGGCTCGTCCTCGACTGCCTCAAATTCAGGCAACCGCCCCGCAGGTTTGGTCGCGGGAACCACCTTCATCTCGCCCACCTCGAACGCAACCCGCTACAAAACCACCGGTGCCACCTATTCCGGCACTCAGGCCGCACTCCTCACCGCCATCGGCGACACCGCCGCAAACTGGCAAGCGGGAGCCCCCGGTGCCGCTGGCGACTGGACCTTCTCGCTAGGCTCTCTTCCCGCCGTTACCCTATCCGTAAGCTCTACCACTGGCACTGAGACCGCCGCCACCGCGATCACCGTCACCGCCACTGCAAGCTCTGCCGTGAGTGGAAATCAGACCGTTTCACTGGCCGTCAGCGGCACCGGTATCACCACTGGCGACTACACCCTGTCCGGATCAACCATTACTATTCTGAACGGTGCGACCACCGGTAACGCCACCTTCACGATCTTGGACGACTCCGAAGTCGAAGGCACCGAGACCGCCACCCTGACGATATCCTCCCCTTCCTCGGGCATTACCCTCGGAGCCACCACGACCCAGAACATTGTTATCACCGATACCCCCCCGGCGCTCGCCGCGCCCGTTTTCACCACCCAGCCCGCCGCCAGTCAGTCCATCTCGTTTAATGCGACGGCCACGCTCTCAGCCCTCGCCTCCGGCAACCCGACGCCCACCTACCAATGGTATCAGGGCAACTCCGGTGACACCGCCAATCCGGTGAACGGCGCCACCAGCGCCTCATTCACCACCCCAGCTCTCTCCGCCAATGCGACTTACTGGGTCCGCGCCACGAACAGCCAAGGCACCGCTGACAGTAACTCGGCTTCCGTCACCGTTCAATTGTCCGCGGTATCCTCTCTCTCGGCGCTGACGATTAGCAGCGGTTCTCTTTCGCCCGCCTTTGCCAGCGGCAATCTTTCCTATACGGCTTCTGTCACCAACGCCACCGCGAGCATCACCGTCACCCCGAGCGCGACCAACTCCTTCGCCTCAATCCAAGTGCGCGTAAACGGCGGCACCTACGCCGGCGTCACTTCTGGCAACGCCAGCTCAGCCCTCGCCCTGAACGAGGGTGCGAA
>JAIYBI010000010.1 GCA_027488595.1 Opitutaceae bacterium
GGTGACGTTGACGATCTTATTTTTGCTCTGGATGCCGGGCTGGTCGTCGAAGGTCTCGATCTTCAAGCCCGTCAGCTCGGTGCGATCACCGACGAGATCGATAACGCAGTAGAAGTCGTTCAGCCCTTTGGGCGGGAGGCCGAAGCGGCTGAAAAGCGCGGTGTCAACGCGCAGAGTGACGCCGCGAAGTTCGAAGCGGCTGTCGCGGCCGGTGAAGCGGAGGAAGTGGTGAGAGTCGGCTTGATCGAGCGTGTAAACGCCGGGTTTCAGCCGGGCGCGGATCCCGTCGCGGGCGGCGGCGGCGCGAAGGTCGTCGAGCGACGACAGGACCACTACATCGTCCCTGGCCGTTTGTGTCTTGTTTACGGCGCGCTGGCCGGTTTTGGCCGGGGAGGCGGCGACGATGGAAGGCGACATCGCGAGGACGGCGCAGAGGATGGCGGCGGTTTTTTTCACGGATTGGGGCTTTTGGGGGAATCGTAAAGCGTCGAAGCGACGAGTGGCGACGGCGGTCCGCCGTCGCCGGTTTATCGTATAAGCGGTTCGATGGCGCTGGTGATGGCGTAGACGGTGGGGGATGGTGAGCGCATGGGGTAGTCGCGGCGAACGTTGCCCACGCCCTGGAGGCGTAGTTTTATTTCGCGGCGCTCGCCAACTACGTCGGCGGGCAGGCGATAGTGGGCGTAAACCCAGCGGCCGGCGCGGGGGCGGGTGGAGCCGTTCCAGTCCTGCGCCTGTTCCTGCTGGTCGGTGAGGTAGGCGGGCAAGAGCCAGCGGTCGCGCTGGCGCACGTCGCCGTCGAGCGTCTCGACCACGATGAGGTTGCCACGCGTCATCATGGAGGAGTCGTGGCCGTCCCAGAGCTTGAGCGTTATCCAGTTTTCTCGGCCGGGAACAACGGCGATGGAAAAGTCGGCGTGGCCGCCCTCGAACGCGTCGTCGCGCGGCAGGAGGCGCAGGCCGGATCCGCCGTCGGCGTAGGGGAGCTTGGGCTCGAAGTGGGTGACGTAAGGCATGCGCTCAAACTCGACGTAGAGGATGCGGCGCGCATTCTCGATGGCGGCGAATTTGTCGGCGGCCTGCGGGTAGCCGGCGGGATAGGGCACGCCGTTGACGCGGAGTTCGCGGATGCCCTGGGGGGCGTTGTCCTTGGCGGTGGCGAACTCGACGCGGACAACTTGGGTGAAGGTGTCGGGGGCTAGCTGGATTTTCTCCAGTCCGGCGTCGCCGCCGGCGCTGGTGCCTTCGCGCACGACGTCGCGGAAGTCGTCGCGCGGCATCTTGTAAACGCGGTAGTCGTAGCGGGCGTCGCCGAGCCACTGGACCTCGATGGACTCGATGACGGCGGGGCGGCTTAGCTCGATCTCGACCCAGTTGCCACGGGCCATCGGTGCGGGTGGCGGGCCGGAGACGCGCCAGTCGGTGGAGGCATCGCCATCGATGACGAGGTGGGGCTCGTGGCCGCGCTGGTAGGCTGAGGCACGCGTCGAAATGACGTAGAGGTCGGGGTGCCGGCCGGAGAGGATGTCGGCGTTCTGGGCGGCGACGGGTGCACCGGGTTCGCCGGGGTGGATGGCGGCGGTGACCGCAGAGTTGTCAGCGGAATGACCAATGACCAATGACGAATGCCCGATGAGGGCGAGGGCGAGGATGTTTGAAAGGCGCATGGCGGCGGGGCGTTCGGTGGAGTTACTCGCGCACGAACACGCGGGTGGTGTAGGCGGGAATGGCAAGGGGTTTGGAGAGGTCCACGATCTCGCCGGTGGCGAGGTCGCGGGCGCGGGTGACGCCGGGGATGGCGGGGAGCGTCCAAGTGGACTCGCGGTAGGTGCCGGTCTCGGTGGTGTTCATCGCGATGACGTAAGGCCCGGTTTGGAGGTGATAGAAGTAGGCGCGACCGGCGCGGTGATCGAGCCAGTCGGGCGGCTCTTTGGCCCAGACTTTCATGCCGGGGGGCGGAGGTGTCTGCGGGCGGGTGCGCTCGCCGAATGGGTATTTGACGGTGATGGACAGGCCGCTCTCGGGCAGGGCAAACTCAGGCGGAAACTCCACGAGGCGTTCCGATTCGGGGCGGATGAGTTGGTAAATACCGCGATCGCCGACGGCGTGGCCGCTGAAGGCGTCGAGGTTGAAGAAGGAGCCGTAAACCAGGTTCTCGCCATGGCGGAACACGAAGACGCCGTTCTCGGGGTCGGACCAGACGAAGTCGGGCTGGCCGGGTTCGGCCGGCAGGCGATGCCCGGTGGCGGGCAGGTCTTTGACCTTAAGGTATTGTTGGTATAGGCGGATGGAATTGTCGGGGCTCCAGTGCGGGCCGCGCTCGGGCTCGGGCGTGAGCAAGTTGAGGCGGCCGTGGGCGATCTCGAGCTGGGCGAGGCGCAGGGCGACGGGATCGCCGTCGAGGATGGAGGCTTCCTCGATGCCGGAGTAAGCGATGCGGAAGGGAAAGGTGGTGTTGCGCCAGCTCATGGCACCGATGCCGCGGAGGGCGGCGTTGCCTGCGGTGTCGTTGGTGGGCACGCGGAAGACGGAACGGGTATGGAGAAATTTCTCGGCAATCGCGCGCACCTGCGGGTCGGCGGTGTCCTCGACGAGGCGGACCAGGGTGTAGGTGAGTTCTCCGTAGGCGTCCACGTAGCCTTTTTCGCGGGTTAAACCAGCGCGGGTAATAAGACGGTAGGGGTAGCCGGCGGCGGCGGCGTCGATGGCGCCGGGGCGCGAGTGGAGGGGGCGTATGCCTAGCGCCTCGTAAACGTAGCCAACGGATTGGGCCTGGGTGAGGGCACGCGAATCGCGGAGCGCGCGAAGGGCTTTTTGCAGGCTGTAGAGGGTGTGTGAAACGTAGATGGGCTGGTTGGTCCAGGAGCGGCGGTCGAGGCGGCGCCATTCGAAGGCGGCGTGGAAGAAGTCTCCGTAGACCTGTCGTCGGGAGAGTATCTTGGTGCCGGCGGCGGTCTTGAGTTCAAACGGCTGGTCGAGCCAGCCGAATTTATCAAAGACCTCGCCCATCTGTGAAAAGGCGTGGGCGATGCGGCCGTGGGAACCCCAGCCGCGGTAAAACATGGTGCCAGGGTCGCCGCCTTGCGCGGCCTGGCGGCGCACGTGGACATCAATGGCGTCACGGATTTTTTCGGCGAGGGCGCGGTCTTGGAAGTGGCCGGACCACTCGGAGTGGTAAATGAGCGGGAGCGTCTCAAGCACGCGGGTGTCATGGCGGTGGCCAGTGTCGTAGCGGCTGTTCGCGACGTTGTATTTCAGGGCGCGATCGATGTCCACGCGGGCGCGTTCGAGGAGGCGTTGTCCGGCGATATCGGGATAGCCGGCGGGCTTGGGCGCGGGCGGCCCCCAGACGAAGGGCGGGCCCTGACGATCAGAGGCGGGCGGCTCGAACCAGGAGTCGGTGTGGACGTGAAGACCGTAGAGGGCGAAGGAGGGCCGGTAGAGCAGCTTGGGCGGCGGCTGGTCGGCGTTGCGGAAAGCGCCGATGGTTTGCGGGGCGACGGCAGTCTCGAGGCGCAGGCGAAGAGAGGTTTTACCCCTTGTTACCTCGATGGGGATGGGAAAGGTGCGGTAGAGGAAGCGGCCGGGAACGGGGGGCTCACGGGTGACGTGCCACCAGAGGTTTCCGAGGTTGATCGAACCTTGATCGAGCAGGAGATTAACGGGGGTCCAAGTTGTATCCGAACCCCAGATACGGATGGTGAGGTAGTTTTGCGCGGCTGGATCCACCTTGGCGTCGAAGGCGAGCGAGGCGGGGGAGTTTTCCGAGGCGGGCACGAGGCGACGTCCGGGTTCTCCTAGTGCGATGTCGGGCTTTTGTTCGATCGGCGCGGTGACTGCAACGATGCCGGCGGCCTGTTCGGAGTTCTCGTTGCCTAGGGTGACAGAAGTAAGCGTGGCGGCTCGGCTGATCGAAGGGAAAAGCAGGAGGGCGGCCGCGCTCAGGACGCGGAGAATTGAGGGCATGGCGGAGGTGGGAATTAGGTGAAAGAGTCAACGTCGCACGCCGGTTTGGGCGGTAGCGGAGAGGGCGACCTTTGGTTTGTAGATTCGGCAAAGCAGGAAACCGATGACGGCGATCGAACCGCCGCCGAGGAGGAAGCAGAGCCGGCCAGCGAGAGAGTTGGGGATGAGGGCGAAAAGCACTATGAAGCCGCCGTAGAGGATGCAGAGGTTCCCGATGGTCACGAGGAAACCCACGTTCTCGCGCCCGTCCCCGATCTCCGCGCCACTCATCGGGGTCTTCAAGCGAGCGAAAAAGCTTTCGACCTCGGCTCGATAGGCAGCGGGCGCCCGGTCGTAGAACAACGAGGTGAAAAAGAACCAGCCGACGCAGGCGGGGGCCACGATGAAAAGCGTGGCAAAGATGTAGAATGTGGTGGTCTCCTCCTTGAGGTAGGGGCCATCGAACCCGGGCAACCAGGCGAAGGACCCTAGTGATAGGCGGAATTTCACAAACCAGGCGAGGGTCAGGCCGAGCAGCACGGTAGTCCAGGTGGACCAGCTCGGGGTGCGCTTGAAATAGAGCCCGAGGAAAAGAGGAATCGCCATCGGGAGCATCACGCTGGTGGCTACCTGCGTGATCAGATCGAAAAGTCCGCCCGCGCGTCCAGTGGCGCGCAGCCAGGCGACAACCACGGCGACGCCAACGATGAGCAGACCCATGACGCCGGTGGAGATTTTGCTGACGATCAACAAGCGCTTTTCGGGTGCGGAGGGATTTATCACCGGCAGGTAGAAGTTGCGGGTGAAGATGCCGGCACTCTGGTTGAGCGATGCATCGAGCGTGGTGAGGGTGGCGGCGAAGATGCCACAGACGAGCAGGCCGAGCATGCCTTTGGGCAGGACGGATTGGGATGTGGCGAGAAAAGCCGCTTCATGGGGAAAAGGCAGAGCGGGGAATTGGGCGGCGAGATCGAAGTGAGTTATCGCGGCACTGAGCGATGGGATAAACCAGATGACCGGCCCTAGAAGCGCGCCGAAGAAGGGGATAATGAGCATCTTTCGGGCATCCCGGTCGGTGGAAAGCATCAGATACTTGGCCGAGCCATCGATGCTGTTATGCCCGATGATGTTTCCCAGGGACAGGGCAAGAAACCAGAAAACGATGAAGGCTGGGCGGTTGAATTCCGACCAATGATAGTGATGGGCGGGCAGCTTCGCGAGCAGTCCCGAAAAGCCGCCGACCGCGGGTTGGGCGATCGCGAGCAAGGAGATGACGACCGCCACCATCACGACCACGAGCATCTGGACAAAATCGCTCGCCGCCACGCCGAAAGATCCGCCTAGCAGGGAGACGACGGTGATGACCAGGCCGAGGAAAATCAGCGTGGTGACGAGATCCACGCTAAACACCGCGGACATGAATACGCCGACCGCGTTGAGTCCAAGCCCGCCAAAAATGACCATGATCGGAAGGCGCATCCAAGTATAGAATTGCTGCGCTCCCGGTCCAAAGCGGAGGCGGACAGCCTCAAGCGGGGTGACGACGCGCATGCGCCGGAAACGACGCGCAGTGGCGAAGAAAAGGACAAAAAGGGCGCCGAGATTGGCGTAGTAGAGGACGATCGGGTAAAAGCCCGTTTCGTAGATTTTTCCGGCGGCGCCGGTGAAGGTCCAGGCGCTGAAGCCGGCCATCCAAGCAGAGGAGCCTGCCACCCACCATGGAAGCGCGCCGCCCCCCCGAAAGTAGTCGGAAGTGTTTTTACTCTTGCGGACGAAGTAGAGTCCCACGCCGATGACGAAGGCGAAGTAAAAGGCTATGTTCAGGTAGTCGAAAACTGTAAGCATCTAGAGGTGACGGCGGACGCGCGAGGGCACGCAGGTTGGGGATGCAGGTTGGACCGACGTATGTCGCGCCTAGGTAAAGGTCCGGGCAGGTTCTGCTCAGGAATTGCCCGATTGTTTTACGGTGTCGGGCAGGCGGTAGTCAAAATTCAGGTTGTCGCGCGCGACATTGCCGGAGACGCGACCGGTCGCGCCATCGAGGACGCGGATGCCGCCGTCACGATTTTCGGAGACCACATTGCCGCGCCAATCGAGGGGTTTTGTGACATTACCCTTTTCCTGATTGGCGATGAGCCCAGTGCCGCCGTTGCCGGTGATGATACAATCGATGACGGAAAACCCTTCGGACTCGGCGGCGCGCATACCACGAAAATTATTATCTCGAGCGGAGGTGCGTTCAACGACAACATCTTTGCAGTAGGAAACGTTGAGACCGTTGCCGCTAGTGCTGTCATCCAAAGTGCAGCCGGCGATCCGAACGGATTCGCAACTCCTGATGTAAAGGTTGTGGTAATATCGCTCAAGTCCGGCGGCCCCGTTCGCATGAATCCGAGAGTTTTCGATCAGGACATGACGGGCGCGTTTGATGTGAACTCCCATGCCGGCTTCGGTGACATCGACCTCGCGAAGGGTGATGTCCTCGTGCCAGTCGGTGTAAGCCTCGATGAGTATGCCGTAGCAATGCTTGGTGGGTTTCCCAACGATCTTGAGCCGCTCAATAGAGACGTTTCGCAGGCCCTCCTTGGCCTGTTTAAGGACGGGAAAGTCTCCGGTGATGGTGATGATCGTGGAATCCCTCCCCTGCCCCCTGAGCAGCGTTTTACTTCCAATCAGGAGAGAATCGGGGATAGTATAGGTTGCGGCGGCGAGCGTTACTGTGCCGCCTCCTGATGAAGCGACGGCGCTCAGCGCCGCCTGAATGTCTCCGTCGGCCGGCACGGCGAGTTCTATGGCGCGAGTCGTGGAGCAGAAAGAGAGCAGCGCGAAGAGAGCGGCGAAGCGGGTATACATGATCAGGGGTGTAAAGGGGGCGCAAAGCGTTCAAAGAATCGCGTGCAGATAATTCACATACTGATATCGCGGCACGTGGAGCACAAGAGGTCGTCAGGTTAAACTGGAAAGCAGCACTCCGCGCCCGCAACCGCTACCGGAAGTTACCACGTAAACATAACCTGATTTTGCGGCGGGCGAATTTTTCGTCCTTAAACTGAGAACTCTTCCTCAACCCCGTCATTTATCCCATGAAAATACGCATTGGAGTCCCCATTCTTTTATTCACATGCACAGTTATCGGACATTCGGCCCCGGACCCGGTGCCGGTGTTTGAGGAGAGTTTCAACCAGGCAAACGAGCGCATTCGCTACGTCAACGGAGCAACCATAGGCACCCCTGGCACAGGCTTATCCGGCAAGTTGTCGGATCGTGCTTACATTTCGGTGCCAAAAACGACGGAGCAGGATCCCCAGAGTCCGGCAGGCTATGCGACCACGGTGTTCGCTCCGGAGCCGATGGAGGCATTCACGGTTACTTTCTGGTATTTATTGGAAGAGCAGACGCCCGAGCTTCAGGTGCCGTTGTCCTTCGCCAGCTGCACGATTTTGCTTCACCGGCATGGATTCGAGGTGCGCGTCGGACAGCCCTCGGGCAAGGATGTGCAATTTGTCCCAGGGGTGAAGGGGCCTATTCTGGATTGGACGACCGCCGGCCGCTGGATATTCGCGGCGATCACTTGGGAGCGAGCCACCAACACCATGATTTTCAACCAGGGAACGAACGATCAGGTGGTCACCTTTATGCGGGACATGAAAAAGCCATCGGCGGCCGAACCGGCTACACCGAGGAAGAACCTCGATCGCGCCCCGGAGGTGATCGGCAATATGCATGCAAGGGGCGATCGGCCTATCGCCGGCAGGCTCGACAACATACGCATCTTCAACCGCGCCCTTAATCAGCACGAGATAGAAGGTATCCGACGTGCGGATACCGAAAACCGAGCGCCAGAGATCCGTTGATGGCGGTCGCTACCTGACGCCAGTGATCCTTGGGCGGAGAATACAGCGGGCTTCCGGCATGGGGTCGGTGGCAACGATGGACTCTGCTGGCTAGCTGGAATTGGATAATACCGTCGTCGATGTCTGCATTGCCTAAGAGACCACCGCGGCATGATCAAGTGTGAAGTGTGAGAGTTTAGCTGACCATTGATTTATAGACGCGGTGGTCAACCCTTGGCGAACCCAGCCGTCATGGGCGGGCGGCGTCGGGACACGTGACAATGCGCGTCTGGAGTCTGCCGTCTTGGGTGGTGACGAAACTACACGTCGCCGAAGCGATACACGAAGCCGGATGTAACTTCAGGGGGTGATCCTGAGGCGTAGAAAACGGCCTTTATTGCCCGACAGTGTTTGTGTGTCCGGGACGGTGACAGGGCCGGCGAGGTTCGCGACGCCAGTGCTGGTCCAGATTTGCGTCCAAGTGGTGCTCAGGTCGTCGGTGGCCTCTACGGTGTAAATGATAGTCGGGTCGGCCACGCGATTGAAGGCGAGTTCGAGACGTCCCAAGTTTAAGGCGATCGTAGTGGCCCCTGCGTCAGGGGATAAGGGTGAGGTGCCTGTGGCGTATTCGAGCAGGTTGGACTTACCGTCGCCATCGGGGTCGGCGGAGTCGGCCGCAAGGCCGGTCCCCTCTATGGTAACGAAGTTATCGAGCCGCCAGATCTGCCTGAGCGTGTAGGTAGTGACGGAGACGATGGTCGAGTCGGGGCTTTCGCCACCCGGACCCGACGCGCGCACGCGATAGTATAACGTAGCGCCCGGTGCCAACCCCGTATCCGAGAAGGACGGTGTGGCAAGACCGGAGCCGATTGTGACAAAGGGGCCGGATGCGGAGGATGATCGTTGCACGGTGTAGGTGGCGGCGCCGGCGGCGGGTTGCCACACGAGTTCTACAAGGCCGTCGCCGCCGGTCGCGACAAGTCCGGTAGGGGCTGCAGGCGCCGATGGCAGGCTGGCGTAGAATTCCAGTTCGGCGATGTTGCACCACTGGTTTGAGGCGGTGAGGTAGCGCACATAACGGAAAGGAGTCGTGGCGGTGAACACGGCCTCGGTGAGGACTCCCGTAGCCGGGGTGCTGGAAATGGTGAAAAGATCCTCTACGCCGGAACTGAACGTCGCGGAATTGGAGCCTTGTATGCGGCCGCCCAGCATGCGGCCAGGTTGAGTCGAACGGGGGGCGTAGCGCACGCCGGTGAGGACGCGAGCTACGCCTAGATCTAGTCCGCCCCAGGCGGTGTAGGCTGCGGCGGTGGGTGCGTCGAAGTAGGTGGACAGATTACCATCGAACGCAGCCGTCTTGGTCGTAGTGGGAACGTTGTTCCACGAACCGTCCGTGCCGATGATGGTTCCGGTAAGCAACGAGGGGACCGTGGCGGCGACGATGGTAGAATCCGGGCCGGTGCCGACAGCGTTGGTGGCGCTCACCTTGTAAAACCAGGTGGCACCGGCGGCGAGGCCCGCGTCGATGAATGTGTCCGCGGCGAGATCGCTGACAAGGGTGGTGAAGGGCCCTGCGGCAGAGAAGGCGCGCTTGACAGTGTAGGTCTCGGTGGCGGGCTTGCCCGTCCAAGACAGCTCCAGACGGTTTCTGGCGGGAGTGATTACCAGGCCGACTGGTGCGGCAGGAAAGGCGGTGGCGTCGGAGAATTCGATATCGGTTCCATTCAACAAGTAGTTGCCGGGCGTGTTGCCGGTGCAGACGTTGTTGGCGACCTGGCCGAAGGAGCTGGAGCCATTGGTGTTGATGCCATAGTCGGCGTTGCCGGATACAAGGTTGTCGATATAGCAGAAGAAGCTGGGCGCGGTGGTGCCTTCGAAGTTGTTGCCTATGCCGTAGCGACCGTTGTTCGTGACGATGTTGCTGTCCACCAGGATGTAGGTGCTGGCGCCGGCGGAACGTATGCCCCGCCAGTAGTTACCGGAGACGGTGCAGCCATCCACGCGAATGTGCTGAGAGTCGGTGCTCTGAAATCCACAACCAGTGGGGGAGTCTTTAAGCGTGCAGTTGGTAACGCGGGCGCGGGTGCATCGGCGCAGATAAATATTATGCCAGTAGGCCGCAAGGCCGCCGTTGGCGCTGATGTTGGAGTCGGTGATGAGAACGTCCTCGCTGCCCTTTATATGCACGCCGCTTGCGCAGTTGCGAATCGTGAGGTTGGAGAGGCGCAGGCGCCGGAGTGTGCCGTAGGTGTTATCGATCAACATCACGCCGTGAAGCAGGCCGGCGATATAGCCCGTGCCGTCGATCGTGAGGTCTTGGATAACGATGTCCGACAATGCTTCGCCAGCGATGATCATGCCGGTCTCGGCGGTGGGCTGCCATGCGGCGGCGCGCTGCAAGATGACGCCATCTCGGCTGGCACCTCTGAGTCGAACGCCGGTGCGAAGGCGGATAGGCTCGGTGATTTGGTAGGTGCCATTGGCCAAGGTAACCTCTCCACCGCCGGCGGTGGAGACGGTGGAAATGGCCGAATTGATGGAGCTGACGGTGGCTCCACCGGATAGTGCCACGCTTCGGGCGCTGAAGAGCGCAACGTCGGTCGGTGGCGTGATGTTGTAACGCGGAGTGGTGGCGCGGGCCGCAAGGTGTAACAGGACGAACACCGTGAGCATGATCACGCTGCGGCAAAGGGGTCTGTTCGACATAGCTGAGAACATTGGGTAGGAGCCAAGCTCGCTAAGGGCTTTACTGGGGACGAGGTGCGGATGAAAATGGGGATAAGACACCCCAATTAAGAAAAAGGCGAAGCGCACAGACGTGCGCTCCGCCTTGGAGGACGAGTCGACGGGTCGCCAGAATCAGGCGGAGCGACGACGTCGGATGATAGCGAGGCCCAATGTGCCGAATCCGGCAAGAACAGCGTAAGTGGAGGGCTCGGGGATGGCGGTGATAGTCAAGTCGCCGGACGCGTTGTCGAAGGTCAGGATCCAGTTGTTGGACGCTTCAGCCAGGTTGGCCGTCCAACCGGTTCCGATGGAGGCGCTGAAGCCACTGAGCGAGATGCCTGCTCCGGTTGCACCGACCGAGGTGAAATCGCCGGTCTGGTTCACGCTTCCGAGGTTGAAGAGATCGTAAGTGCCGGCGGTGATCGCGGCACCGAAGGAGAGCGTAAGGGTGCCGCCGTAAGTCAGCGTGTTGGCTCCGCTACCGGTGAGGTTGACGCCATCATAATCGGTGCCGCGGGCAGTGCCGTTTATCTCCATGACGGTGGTGCCGGAGAGCGTGAGATTGTTCGTGAAAGTGACCACACCGGGGCTGTTACCAGGAGCCAACGTGCCGTTGACTGTCACGTCACCGGTGTAAGTGCCGGAACCTTGGATGGTTTGTCCAACCGCCACGGTAAAACCACCGACCAGCGCTGAAGTATCAAAGCTGCCGCTGTTGACGATCACCGTGCTGGTGGCGCCAAGGGAGCTGCTTGCGCCCATTTTGAATGTGCCGCCGTTCAGGGTGATGGTGGTGTTACCGAGCGAACCGGTGAGATTGACCGTGCCGGAGGTAATGGTGGTGGTCCCATTGTAGGTGTTTGCGCCTGAGAGCGTGACGGTGTTGGATCCGGTCTTGTTAATCGAGTAGAAGCCTGTGATCGCCTGGCCGAATGTCATGTTGCCTGTGCCGCTGAGAGTGAAGCTGCGGGGGGCGGTGGCGCCGAAGTTACCCATGCCGGTGAGATCAACTGCCGCGCCTGTGTTGGTCAGCGTGCCATTGAGAATGGCCTTGTCGGCGATCGTATTGGAGACGGCGTTGCCTTTGAAGTCGAGAGTGCCGCTGATTAGGTTGATGGTGCTGGTGCCGAGCGCAGTGGTGCTGCCAAGTTCCAGTGTGCCGCCGCTGCCGATCGTGGTGTTGCCTTTGTAGGTGTTCGCACCGGAGAGCACCAGTTTTCCGCCATTAACGGTGACATTGCTGAACAGGGTCGCGTGACCGTTGCCGGTGATGTTGCCGGAGAAGGTCTGGTTGCCAGAGCCGCTTTTAACTATGTTCAGGCCGGGGTTCGAGAAGCTAGCATTGCCGTTCGAGCCCACCGTGCCGGCGAAGGTGCCGTCTTGGGTGCCGTTAATAGTGAGGGTGCGCACGGCACTGGTATTGTTGCTGAAAACGAATGACTGGGCATTGCCATTCAGCGCGGCCACTCGCTGATCAAATGTGCTGCTAAGACGGAGATACGCAACGTTGCTGCCGGTGCCCAAGGTCAAGGCCTTGGCGTTTGCGTGAGCGGGAAGCACATTGGAGGCGTTAACATAATAGGCTCCGTTGCTGAGTTCCAAGGTGCCGTTAAAGCTCGCCCAAGTCGTGCCAGCGTTGAAGCGAAAGCCAGCTCCCGACATGTCGGTGGTCGTAATGGGGTAGCTAGTGCTCGCGTTATTCGAAAGAGTCAGGGTCTGGCTATCCGTGCTTGTTACCTTCGCGTTGGCGGCCAACTGAAAAAGGCCGCCACCGGTGCTGGCCATAGTCCAGCTATTGTTGGTGTTTCCTAGAACCAGAGATCCTCCCGTGGTATTGCCTAACAGGAGATCGCGAAAGGTGTTTGTAGAGTCGCGGAAAGAGATGTCACCGACGGTGTAGTCTACTGATGCGCCGCTAGAGTCGAGGATGTTGAGGACAAGATTTTGGCTGAAGGCGCCGCTCATCACAGCGGGGGTGGAAGCATTAGGCACGCCGGCGGTCCATGTCGTGGAATTGCCGAAGTTGGCGGTGCCACCACCGGAGGCGAGCGTGGAGTTGACGTTGGTCTGGGCGAAGCTCGTGGCGGCACAGGGCAGGGCCATCAGAGCGAGCAGGCGGAGGGACGGTGCGGAGACGATTTGGGGTCGGGTATTCATTGCATTCTAAGATTAAGCTTGGGGGCGGTTCGGGCCGACGCCCTCAGGTGGGCTCAGGCGGGGATATGAGGTGATCAAATTGTGTTGATTGAGAGGGGCGGCGTTGCGAACCAATGAAAAGTTACCGTGGTAACTAAGCCCGAAGAGCGGACGCCGCCCCAGTAGTTTAGCGGGTTACGGATAGGCGCAGGAAGCGGCGGGGCTGGGCGGAGGCCGAGACGGAGTCAATGGCGGTCACGGAGCCGGCGACGTTGGCCGCGCCGGTGCTGGGGTTGCCGGGGACGGCCAGCGTAGTCCAGGCACCAGTGAGATCGGTGGAGACTTGCACCGTGTAGATGAGAGTTGGGTCGGCGATGCGCTGGAAGGTCAGGGCTAGGCGACCGCTCGACAGGGCCAACGAGGAGGCCGCGCCTGATGCTACTATCGGAGAAGAGCCGGTGGCGTATTCTAGCAGGTTGGGTAGGCCGTCAGCGTCTGGATCGTTCGCATCTGCTCCCGGGCCGGAGTTGGCGGCGGAGCCGAAGTAGGTCTGGCGCCAGGTTTCAATGGCGGTCAGGACCGGGGCGGCGGAGGAGACCACAAGCTCACCCGTGGCCTCGGTAAAGGTGTAGGCAAGGCCGCTGTCGGAGCCGGTCCATACGCCGGCCGAGGAGGCGAGTGCAATGCCATTGACGCGCACGGAGTCGAGGCCGGAGGTCACGTTGGCAGCGTCGTAAAAATCATGGGTCTGGCCGACGGCTAGGCTGGCGCCCCCGGCGGTGAAGAGATTGAGGTCGCCGTCGAGCGTGAGGTTTCCAGTAACAACGAGCTGATCCCGGCTGGTCGCACCCGTGATGCGGAAGGCGCGGTCGGCTCCGGCGCCGAGGGAGAGGCTGCCGGTCACGTCGAGCCGACCGGCGAGATTGAGCGCACCGGGAAGATCGATGGTCTTGGCGTCGGCGTTGATGGTGCCAGAACCGGAGAGGCTGGAAGGCAGTGTGGGTGTGGCGGAGTCAAGCAGGCTGAGATCAAGGGTCGATCCTGAGGCGAGAACAACAGTGCCCGACCCGGGTGCGCCGGTGCCTGCTAGGGCGAGAGTGCCGGATGAAATGGTGGTGCCGCCGGAGTAGGTGTTGTTGCCGGAGAGGGTGAGAGTGGCGTTGCCGACCTTAGTGAGGCTGCCTGCACCGGCGAGCACGCCGGAGTAGGTTGTGGCGCGGTTATTGCCGCCCACGGTAAGCGCGATCACCTGAGGCGTGACAGCGTTGTTCTCCAGCACGATGGTTTGATTCGCGCTGTTGTTCTTAAGTCCACCGAGCGTAAAGGCGCGCGAAGAGACGGATGCGTCGAAGACCACGCCGCCACCGGACGCGACCTGCTGGTTCAGCGAACTGTTTTGCAGGGCAAGGGAGTGTGCTAGAACGATGGTGCCGTTGCCCAGCAGCGTGTCTCCGCCGTGTGTATTGTTGGCGGTGAGTGTAAGGGTGCCCGAACCCTGCTTGGTAAGCTGGAGAAAGCCGGTCGAGCCGTCTTGTAGCGCTGTCGGGAGGGTGATGTTTTGCGAGCTGTTCACGACCAGCGTGCCGTTGGTCGCGTTGGAGTTTTCGATCACAGAGGCCGCGTCGGCGACCAAGCCGCCGACGGTGACACTCTGGCCGTTGGTTTGGAGAGTGGCGCCAGCCGCAAGGGTGAGTGCGGCGCCGGTGGAGCCAAGTGCGGTTGAAGAACCGGCGCGGAGAGTGCCGGCGTTGACTGTGGTGCCGCCGGAGTAGGTATTGTTGCCGGCGAGCACGAGGGTGCCGGGCCCGGTTTTGCGAAGGGCGCCGAAGCCACGAAGGCTCTGGCTGGAGACCGCACCGGTGACGGTGAGCGTGTTGCCGGCGGTGACCTCGATGGTGCCGCCATTTCCGCCCAGGCCGATGTTGCGGTCGGAAATGGCCTCTCCTCCCACACCGGAAGCATCAACAGCCTGGGTGCGGCGCATCGTGAAGGTGCCGTCGGCCTGGAGCGTGCCGCCGTCGATGGAGATAGCTGGCGCGGTCGAGAACGAAACGGTAGTATTTGAGGTGATGTTGGCGGAGGCGTTGCCAGCCAAAGTGACGCTCGTGCCGCTGACGGCGGTGATGGTCGAGCCGAGGACGGAAGTGCCGACGACCCAGGCACCGCTGGTCGTGCCTGCGGAAACGAGCGTGACGCTCGTGCTGGTGGTGGACGCGCTGGCCACGTTCACCGAACCGCCGCCGTTGCCGAGGGAACTGTCGGAGGCGATGGAGAGGGTGCTGCCGTTGAAGATGTAGGTGCCGCTGGTGTAGGAGTTGTTGCCGTTGAGACGCACGAAACCGCCGCCGCCGATGGTGACAGTGTTGCCGTTCGTGTTGTTAGTGATGTTGGAGTCGATGATCAGGCGCCCTCCGCCGGTGTTGTAGTTGGAGATAGACAGGCCACGGTTGCTCGAGCCGCGGATGGGGCCGCCGTTGATGGTGACGTTATTCGCTCCCATGCCGGAGGTGACAAGGATACCACCACCGCTGATGGTCATGGCGGCGGTGGGAGAGGTGTTGGTGAGCACGCGCGGCCCGGTGGTGCCGGTGTTGTTGAAGCGGAGCGTCCAGGGCGAGGGGTTGGCGACGGAGGTGTCCGTCACCATGTCGACATTTTGAGTTGCCGAGCCAGTGCTGTTCGAAGTGCTCAGTGTATAGGAGGCATCGGGAAACGGGATGACGTTACCGCCGGCGGCGTTGGTGGCGTTGGTGGCCCACGAGGAGCCGTTAACCACTATGTTAGCGACGTTGCCGGAGAGCGGGGCGAGGATGCCGCTCGCGTGGTTTACCGAGTTAGTCACCATGCCGTTCGTGGAATCTTGGACGCCGGGAGGGAGGATGATGTTTACCAGAGCAGACCTGTTAGTGTCTGCAGTCGCTCCGCCTGCTTGCGCGAAACCCGCAGCATTGAAGAGCATTTTTCCGCCGACGCCTGGCCTAAGTTCCACTACATTGAAGCCGGTGGAAATACCCAGCTGGCCAATCTGTTGGGAATTATTGGTATTATCCTTGCCCTTCAGGACGAGGGTGCCGTAAGCGAGACGAAGTTCCTGAGTGGTGGTGAAGGACGTGCGATCGTTGTAGATGAGGTTGGAGACGGGCGAACCGGCAGCGGAGAAATCGAGCACGAGGGTGCCGCCGCCCTGATGGGTGCTGGGCGTCATGCCGAAGCTGTTGGGATTGTTGCCCACGGCGGTGCGGTTGGTGTAGGTGTGGATGCCGGTCAAAGTAAGTGTGCCGGAGCCGCGCTTGAAGAATTCGAGCCCAGACAAGGATCCGTTGATGCGCATGTCGCCGTAGGGCGAGTTGATCACTCGCGAGCCGCTGCCCGTTATGGGAAGATCGAGCGTTTGAAGCGAGGTGGAAGCGTTGTCTATGTCGCCTGCCAAGGTGATGCCGCTGCCGCCTAAGACGAATGAACCGGCACCAGACAGGAAAGAAATGCCGTTGAGGGTCAGGGCGGCGAGATCGTTGTTTGTCTGCAATCTGTTGGTTCCGCCAAAGGAGATCGAGACCGGGAAGGTGGGAACTAGGTTGTCGTCCCAGTTGTCGGCGGTGCTCCAATTGGAGTCGGCACCTCCGCCGTCCCAGATGTTGGCGGCGGAGGCTTGGAGAGCGGTGAGAAGAGCGAGAACGCAGGCGGCGTAGGTTTTAGTTTTGGAGTAGGGGTGGTAGGTCATGGTGATAAAATTCGTTGATGCAGTTTGCGCACGGCGGAGTTGGGTTGGGTGCTCGGGGAATTGGTTCAGCGAAGAGGCGAGCACGTTGTGGGCTAGGCTAATCGGGGGGCAGCAGCCTCAGGGCTTTTACCCGTAACTTGGGCATCTGGACGCAGTTTCTTGTATCGCCTAAAAAATACCAGCGACCTTAGGGATTCACTATGCCATTGGATCCCATACGATTCGCAGGCACGCTTTCAACGTGACCGTCGAAGAACAACACGACATTGTTGGAACCGTGGATAGGACGGTTGTTGTTGTTGGGATCGTAGTCATAAAGCATCCAGCGGCGGGAAAGCGGAATCGCCGCTTGGATCTGAGAGCTTGTCATGGCGTTTTTGGGTGCGCTGCTCCCGAATGGCTCTATGGTGTTTGAGCCGTCCGTAGTGACTAGTTTGGCAAGTAATGTGGTTTTCAAGCCACCATTCAAGGTGGCCGCTTCCTCCACGGAGTAAGTGGACTGCATACGGGGACAGTCGAGCACAGGAGTGTAGACGTAAGGGGTGTTTCCAACCGTGACAGTATTGGCGGCCAGGTAGCGACCCAAGTGATCAGGGCCCTGAATGGCGGTTCGCTCCTGGGAGCTTTGAACGCGGCGATAGGGCATCTGGCCGCCGAGCAGATTGTAGCTGCCATTGTTGTTTCGCACGCCCGGATAGCGGTCGCGGTTGTCGGCGACAAATAGAGAGATCGCCTGACCGATCTGGCGGTAGTTCGAGGACAGAACTCCCTTGGAAGCAGTTTCACGGACTTTGGAAACGGTGGGTATGAGGATGGCCGCGAGGATGCCAATGATCGCAATGACAGTGAGAAGCTCGATCAGAGTAAAAGCACTACGTGCACGAAGGGTGGGTAAAGCAGGTGTTTGCATGGGGCCGAAGGGGATTAACGAAAACATACAGTGTCGTGGTGGGTTTGAAACACGTCTTTAGGTTTCATCGGTAACTAAGGTTAACCGTCCAGTGTTCTGTTGGGAGGGAAACATAGAGAGGTGGATCCAGCGTCTCGCGGTGATGTATCTTGGAAACCAGTATCGATACCGAGAATCAGCGCATCAGGAGGAGAGTGCTTTCGACGGGCTCGGCGGTCTGAGTCTTGGGGTCTGAGCCGCGGCCGAATTGCCAAGCAACCAAGGTGACCTTGAGAGGGAATTTTGCGCGCGGGGGCACGGTCCTTAAGCGTAAGGTGTTTCCGGCAATCTCGGCGGGGCCTTCGCGCACGAAGTAACGCACGGGCAAACCGGAGTCGGAGGTGGCGGAGAGCTTAAGCTCGCGGGTGCCGTAGCGCAGCGTGGCGCGAAGCCCGAAGGTGATCTTTTGAGGTGCGCCCTCCTTGTTGCGGCCTGGAATTCGGAAGACGGCCTGCTGTATCGATCATTTAAATACGCCGTCGCCGGGCCAGACGGCGGCGAGCCATGCTTCGTTGCCGCGGCGGTCGCCGAGGAACGAGGTGCGGTTAAAGGCGAGTTCCCATGTGTCGGCCGAAATCCATCGGACGGGGCCGGTGATGCGACGGATCTCGATGGGCGGGCCGCCGGCGGGTGGAGGAGAGATGGATTCGCCGGCTTTTTGCCGGCCCACTTTTCGGGACGGCCCTCGGGCACGGTGTCGAGGAAAGAGCCGGCGAGCTTGAAGGTGACGCCGTCCTCGGCGGGTTTGAAATCGATGGAGACCTGGGCGTGCAGGCCGTTTTTCTGCGGCAGGACACGGCCGTCCTGCAGGTAGCCGAGCAACGCCGGCTGGCCGCGATGTTTTTGCTGGAAGGATTCGGCGGCGCGAGCGAGCTCACCGTCGAAAAACCAGAAGGCCTGGGCGGGATCGCCCTTGTAATCCGCGACGGGTGCCGCGGGTGCGGAAGGGTTCCTGTCTTTGCGGTAGCGTTCGGCGAGCCAGCCGTTCCTGGTGACGTCGATGGCGTTGAGGGCGACGGCGCCTGCGGCTGGTCTGGCGGAGTTTGTTTCAGGCAAACGGTAAGCGGCGGCTTTTTTGAGATAGAGCGCGAGGAATTCGATTTTTTCGTCGGTGGCGAAGAAGTGTCCGTCGGCAGGACAGCCCAGCGCGCTGAGCGGCAGGGCAGGATGGGTTTTGCGCGTATCGAGGCCCTTGGAGAGATTTTGATCGGCCCACTCGTATTCGCCCATCGTGACCAGGCCGGGCACGGAGTCGATGTTCACGCCGGCGACGTGAGGGGCATTTGGCTCGTCGGGAACGTAGGGCCACTGGCCGCTGAAAGAGATGCCGGCGATGACGCGACCGGGTTTCCAGGCGGCGATATACCACGGTGTGGACGCAGCCGCCGAGTGGCCGACAGGGACAAGCGGTGCGGTGGCGAGCTCGGCGTAGCCGGATTGATCGGCGAGAGCCTGGAGCATGGCATCGAAACGTTCGCCCGCACCCTGGTCGTAGCGAAAATTACGATCAAAACCGGGTGCGACCCATACTGCGGCGAAGCCGATTTCAGCCATAGCGCTGCGAAAGGCAGGGTGCTCAAGCACGCCCTCCTCCTCCATGTTGTGATGGCCGAAGACGACGCCGCGCACCATGGGGCAGTCGGGTGGAATCCAGAGGAACGCGCGCGATTTCTCCTTGGGCGCGGCGTTCGCATCGGCGGGTGGCGGGACGGTGATGGACCATTGCCATTCGGCGGCGGTGGCGAACGGGGCCGCAGCGGACGTGGCGAGTGTCAGGGCGGCAAACGCGAAAAAAAGCGAGGAAGCGGCGGGAGCATGGCTGGTTTAGGTCGGGTGAAGCCGAGACTATTTCTTCGGCGCCGGGCCGCCGGGTGCGATTCCGCTGGCGGGCAGACCCCAGGATCCGGGGCTTGCCTGAAGGACGGCATCGGTGAAGGAGCGGCCGGGGGTTTCGAATCTGGATTCGATCAAGGTTTCGCTTGTAATGACTTGGACGGCGGGAATTTCGTTCAGCAAGGTGACGGAACGGGTGGGAGCGGGAAGGATGGGCGAGGCCATCTCGGCGTGCTCGGGCATGCCGAAGCCGAGGTAAACAGGCAGGGCGGGGATGCTTTTTTCGCCATGCTGAACGCTCAGGCGCACGCGGTGGTTTTCGCCGGCGATGGTGGCGATGGCGTGGACGAGAGAGACAGGGCCGTCTCCAGCAAGCTCGAGCTCGACGTCGGAATCGCGACCGCCGCGCAGGTAGAGGAGCGGACCGTGGGCGATGTCGCCCCGGCTGCGACGCACGACGGTTTGTGAGCCGATGAGGAAACCGCGCTCGCAGCCGAGGGCGACGCAGTTTTCGAGCAGGGTTTTTTTCGGCGCGGCGTCGGGCGCGCCGATCTCGAAGCCGGCACGGGTATGGATGGCGGTGCAGTTGAGCAGGGTGACCTGGCCGGCGTTGCCGTAGGTGCGGAAGCCGTCTTCGGAGAGACTTTTCACGTAGCCGGGGGTGATGACGTGGCGCCCGTCGCGGTTGGCGTATACAGATTTGAAGCCCAGGTCGAAGGCGGGGCCGGAGGTGTCGCGCAGCATGTCGGACGTGGCGCGCATGGAGCCCTCGGCGTAGCAATCCTCGAGACGGATGCCGTCGCCGGACTGGATATAGAAGCAGTGGCCGAAGGCGCGGCTGTAAACGCGGCAGCGGCGCAGCACGGAGCCGGAGCCGAGCACTTGGATACCGCTTTGCTTTTTGATGGAAACGAGGTTGGGGCCGCCTTTGCCGAGCAGGTCTCCGTAGCCGTAGGGGACGGAGCCGTGGACGTGGAGGGTGACGTCTTCGAGAGTGGTGCGCGCGCCGGCGAGGGAGAGGATGTTGCCGCCGCTGCCCTCGTCTGGGCCGGTGTTGCGGATGGAGAGACCGGTGAGGGTGTTGTCCGAACCGGCGACGATGATGCAACGGGTTTAGCCGCCGGGGAGTTTTTTGTAGAGGGAAGTTTCGATCTCGATGACGGCGTCCCGAGCGTCGATGCGGTTACGGTCGCCCTTGAGCAGGAGCATGGGGACGGGAGGGCGTTTTTGGGTGCGGTCGAGACCGGCGCGGATGTCGGCAAGGACTGGCGCGGTAAGGTAGTCCGCCATTTGATACACGCCGGGTTTCAAGCGGATTTGTTGGTCGCTCTCGGAGGCGACGCGGGCGAGGTCGGCGAGGGAGGAAACCTCGATCTCGGTGGCCAATGAGACGGCGGGCAACGTGACACAGGCAAGGCAGGCGAGCGTGAGGAGGAGTTTGTTCAAGATGGGGTGCATGGGAAGCGGAGCGCACACGGATCGCTGCGCGCTCGATGGAGGTTATAGAAACTAAGCGAATTCGCAGCCGACGGCAGGCAATGCGGCCTAGGCCATGCAAAGTGACATTTCGCGAGTGATTCGCCAGCGCAGTTCTTCGCCCGCCAGAAACCGGGTGTATTCCTGCACCATGTAGCTGCCCAGACGCTGACATTCGCGGCCGTGAGAACCGGCGATGTGCGGGGTGACGATGATGTTGGGGAGGGTGAAAAGCGGGTCGGTGGCGGTCGGCGGCTCGGGATCGGTGACGTCGAGGATGGCAGTGAGGTCGGGACGGGCGCGCAATGAATCGATGAGAGACGGTTGATGCAGGATTTTGCCGCGCGAGGTGTTCACAAGGGTTGCGTCGGCCTTCATCAGGCGGATGAGGCGGCCGTCGACGAGACCGATCGTCTCGGGGAGGACGGGGGTATGCACCGAGACCACATCGGAATCGCGGAAAATCTGCCCAAGTGAGACGCGCTCCACGCCATGACCATCCGCTTCCGCTTCGGAAAGGAAGGGGCAGTAAACCAGAACATTAACATCGTAGGCGGCCAGCATCTCGGCGACGCGGCGGGCGATCATGCCGTAGGAGACCAGGCCGATGGTGGCACGGAAAGCGCCCGGTATGGGACGTGTGTGGTCGCCCCAGCCCTCGCCACGGCGGGCGAGGTCGGCGCGACGCCAGAATTGTTTCAGCGCCAGGATGGCGACGGCGACGGTGTATTCGGCGACGGGGACGGCGTTGGCCGCGTAGGCGCTGGTGATGGGGATATTGCGCGCCCAAAACGCTTCCGTGGTGCAGTAACGCAAGGAACCGGCGGCGTAGAAAATGGCGCGCAGACGCGGCGCGGCGGCAAGAAACTCGGCGTTGTAAACGGGGGATTTCCAGCCTGAAAAAATGAACTCCGTCTCGTGAAGGATATCGAGATGCGACCTCCAGTTGTCGGGGGTCAGGACCAGGTCGCCGAGCTGGGTCGAACCGGCTAGAGCGGCGCGGTCCTCGCGGCTGTAGACGATGTCACGGGCCTCGGGATCAAGGGCGAATACCGCGCGAGGTTTGGGTTTTCCGGCGTGGACAGATGATGCGACCGACGGGGCGGATGTGGAGGAAAGTGTGAGCATGGGGGCACGACCGCAACGCGGCTGACCATGCATAGTGCAGGCGGAGCCGCGCGGGTAAAAGGGCACGTAAGTTACTCTGGTAACGTCTTCGGGACCCGCAGGAACGAAGCCGGCGCGGGGCTTTTGAACTTTCGGCGAGTTGGCGTGCTGATGTCGGCAAGATCCGGCGAGCCGGCGAAGCGACACCAAGAGGGCTTACAAACCGACAATGCACCGTTTGTTACAGGATAGAATCTGTTTATAGTTTCCACTGGTAACGAAGTGCGTTTACTTCACTGCATGTCCGACGCTCCGGTTCCAAATTCACGTCCCTCCCTGCGTGATATAGCGCGCGCCCTCAGCATGTCGCACGTGGCGGTTTCGCTGGCGCTCAGGGACTCGCCCCGTATCTCCACGGCGCGGCGCGCGGAGGTGAAGGCGACGGCGGAGAAGCTCGGTTATCGGCCGGATCCGATGCTGGCCTCCCTGGTGGCCTACCGGCAGGGCAAGCGGCCGGCGGGGATTCGCGCCTGCCTCGGCTGGATCAATCAGTGGGATTCGGCGGCGGAGTTGAGGAGCTTTAAGGAGTTTGATAATTACTGGTTCGGAGCAAAGGAGGCGGCGGAACGTCTGGGCTACCATTTGGAGGAGTTTTGCTGGCCGCTGGGCAAACCTGCCAAACGGATGCAAACCATTCTGCAAACCCGTGGTGTGCGCGGGCTGCTAATCCCTCCTCATCGGCAGGGGATAAATATGCCGGAGTTTGATTGGAACCAGTTTTCGCTAGTGCGATTCGGGGCATCGGTGACTACTCTGCCTGTGCATTCGGTCACCAGTGATCAGGGTCACTGCTCCCGCCTTGCCTACGAGAAAGCCCTGGAACTCGGCTATCGTCGCATCGGATATGTGAGTTCGTTACCGTTTGAAAAAAATACGCGGGGACATTTTCGCGAAGGTTACCTGAACGCGCAGGAGGAAATGGCTGCGCGCGGCCTGCGGCTCGACACCCTCATTTTTCCAACTGATACCCGGCTTCATGAGCGTGAACTTAGAAACTGGCTCAAGAAACAAAAGCCCGATGCGGTTGTTACGACCAGCTCAACGCTGCGCTCCATGATATCCGCCATGGGACTGAAGGTGCCCGATGATCTGGCAGTGGCAACGACCAGCGTGCAGGACGGCAATTTCGGTGCGGGAGCCGATCAGAACTCGCACGAAATCGGTCGCGTGGCGGTAAGCACGCTGGCGAGTTTGATTTTGGAAAACGAACGCGGCGTCCCGCGCTATCAGCGGCGAATTTTGGTCGAGGGCCGCTGGGTTGATGGTGCCAGTATGCCGCGCTGCTTGCCTAGTCTGATCCCGTAAGAATCTTTAATTCGATGCCGCGCGCTAGATTCTGTAACTCGCCAATAACGTTATTGAGCCCATACTCGACGCGATTGATGCAAAGAGCAGGCAGGTGAAAGCTGAGAACTAGGCTCTTAACCGACTGTTAACGCATGTTTTTCGCACAAATCCTAACCAATTTCAAATCTGTCATTTA
>JAIYBI010000369.1 GCA_027488595.1 Opitutaceae bacterium
AGGTAGCCCGTCGTTTTGCCGCCCATGGTGGCCAAATCCAAGTAGCCGTCGTCGTTGGAGTCCACCCAGCGCAGCGAGTCGGTCATCAGGCGGGTCGGGCCGTAGTTACCGAGGGCGGCCGACATGACCATCTCAAAGACGGGGGAATTAACGGACAGGCCGCTGGAAGTGGAGGTGCCGGAGGCGTTTTGCGCCGTCACCTGCCCATAGAGGGTCGTGGCGCGGTCCACCGAGAGGGTGACGTTGATGGTGAAGCTCACCGGTGTGCTCGACGCCGGGATGACTTGCGTCGCAATCGCGCTGAAGCTGGTGCTGTCGCCCAGACGGCAGGTGATGGTGGTGTCCATGTTCGACGTATTCACCGTCCCGGAGAAGGTATACTGGGCTCTCGGCGCCGCGCCCGTGAGGGTGAGCGTGCTCACCTTCGGGCCCAAGGTCCAGTCCTGATTGGAACTCCCACCGGGACTCCACTGACCCACAGCCGTGCCACCGGTCATGCTGTTGCCGAAGTTATCAAGCACCTGCCCGGTGGCGGCATTGCGGATGACATAGGACGAACCGTTGGTCACCTGGAGATACCACTGCTGATTCGTCGCGCCGGTGTAGGCGCTGGTGGTCAACTGCGCGGAGGCCGTCGGACCGGACAGGGCCAATCCGTTGCCCACATTGACGAAGGAGAACAGGCCGTTGCCAAGGGAGGAGAACTGCCAAAGCTCGTTGTTGTTGGTGTAAGCCTTCTGAATCGTAAAGTTGAAGGCGCCCGCCGACAGCGCCAGACCGCTCAAGCGGTTGATGATGCTGTAGCTCCCGCCAGCCACGACGGGAATCGCGGACCCCTGCGGCGAATTGGCGCCGGCGACCCCGCCGCTTAGCGCCGACACGACATAGTAATACTGCACGCCAGTGGTGACGGAGCTGTCCGTGTAGCTCGTCGCGCTCGTGTTGGTGAGCTGGGTGTAAGGTCCTCCGCTGGTCGTGGCGCGTTGGACGTTGTAGCTGGCGGCACCGGCACTGGCCGGCCATGAGAGGAGCGCCTGCGCTGCGCCGGAATACGCCGTGAGGCTCGCCGGAGCCGGCGCTTGGGCGTGAACCGTGGCGGGCAGCAATCCGGCCAGACCCCAGACCAGCAGCAGGAGGCCAGTTACCCGGAGAGAACTTCGGATCCAGAGCGAGGGGCGGTTTGATCGTTGAGGTGTGAGGGTGATGAGCATATCGAAATGAATGCGGAGGGACACTTTTGTAAGCTACATTCGTGCTTGGAAATCAGCATGAGCGATGCCGCCTCCACTATCACCACTCCAAACGGCACGGGGTCTGTTCTGTGAGCCATCCTCATCGCCGCCTTCCAGAGCAGCCGCCCGCAGCCCTGTCTCATTCACCGCGTCATAAACCGCAGCTCGCCCGGGATTCAGAACTGAAGTAACGGGAATTCCCAAACTAAGGAAAAGGCGAACGGACAGCCTCATAAAAGTTTCTTTTTTCCTTAACCATCGACACCCGAGTGTGTCCAGACGATTTTTCCCATGTGCCTATACTGTCCAAAATGGCCTCAAGCTGAGTTTCCTCCCATTTTGCATAATTGACAAATGTCAATGGGGTCCAAATGTCAATGGGGTCCAAATGTCAATGGGGTCCAAATGTCAATGGGGTCAGGCCGCTATATGCTATATTCTAGGCCAAATGTCAATGGGGTCAGGCCGCTATATGCTATATTCTAGGCGTTCGCAACGTCTTCAATGATTCCCAATCGGCACACGCGACGAGCCGAAGGCGTCGGGTCGCTGAATGCTATAATTGATCTAAGTCCGGGGTCCGATTTAAGGAAAAATAGCATCTAGCGGCCTGACCCCTTTAGATCGGCCCCAACTTAATCCACATTTCTCGGCCTGACCCCATAGGATCGCTGCCCCTTTTCAGACCTCAATCCTTGCGTCCGACCTCTCGAGACCGAAAATCAACATCTCTCGGCCTGACCCCGTCGGATCGACCGACCCCTTGGCTCGGACGTTCTATAACCGAATCATAGCCAAAAATAACATTTCTCGGTGCAACCCCGTTTTCATACCCATGATCCACCTTCCCCACCGCTTTGCCACCGCCGTCGCCCTTGCCTTGGTCACGTGCTCGCTCACCTTTGCCGCCGTGCTCCCGATAAAGCTGCGCTGCGAATCCGCCGAAAATCCCCTGGGCATCGATCAGGTGAAACCATGCCTCGGCTGGATGCTGCAATCCAGAGACGCAGGAGCGCGGCAGACCGCCTATCAGATCGAGGTGGCCGACACGTGGGACAGCGGCAAGGTGGCCTCCGATCTCTCGGTCGCTATTCCCTACGGCGGCCCCGCCCTTGAGTCCGGGAAAACCTACCAGTGGCGCGTGCGCGTCTGGGACGGCGCCGGCGAAGCCTCCCCGTGGAGCGAGGTGGCGCGTTGGACAATGGGAAAACTCCGGCCCGGGGATTGGTCGGCCCGCTGGATTGGCGCGCCCGACGATCCCGCGCCGTGGCTTCGCGGCGAGTTTGATCTCACCGACCAACCCGCTTCCGCCACGGTGACGGTGCATTCGCACGCTTACTACGAGCTGTATGTGAATGGCGTGAAGGCCGGTGACGACGTGCTCACCCCGGCGGTTGCCGATGCAAAAGCCCAGACGTTCACCGTCACCTACGACGTCGCGCGCTTGCTGAAACCTGGAGCCAACTGTCTCGGCTTGTGGATGTCGAAAGGCTGGGCGGAACGCATCGCCGTGCGGGTTCAGCTCGACGCGGTCGTTGACGGGCGGAAGGTCACCTTCGGCACCGGCCCGGACTGGAAAACCCGCCCCAGCGGCTACCGCCACATCGGTCGCTGGAATTGGGGTGATTTCGGCGGCGAGCGGGTGGATGCCTCCGTCCATTTGCCCGATTGGGCCAAACCCGGCTTGGACACCGGCGGCTGGACCGCCGCCGCGGAAGCCCCCGCACCGCAGGGAGCGCCGATCAATCTCGTCGGCCCGCTGAACCGCATCGGCGAGCGCATACCCGCCAAAAAAATCACCGCGTTGGCCGACGGGCGCTACGAGATCGACTTCGGCACCAACCTCACCGGCTGGCTGCACTTGAAGTTTCCACCGCTGAAGGCAGGCCAGGTCGTCCGCATGCACTTCGCAGATCACCTCTTCCCGGACGGCGTCCATACCTCACCGATCGGCGACATCGCCATCCACGCCGCCAGTTGTATCTCGTTCGACCGCGCCGGTGGCGGCCATAATCTCTACCAAACCTACCAGCAGACGAGCGAGTTCGTAGCCGCCGGTTTGGGGAACGAGGAGTTTCAGCACAAGTTCAACTATTCCGGCTTCCGCTACGTGGTCGTAGAGGGCCTGGACACCGCGCCGCGGCTGGACGACGCCACCAGCCTGCTGGTGGAAAGCGCCTTGAGCGACGCGGGTTCGTTCGAGTGCTCCGATCCCCTGCTCAACCGGATCCATCAGGCGAACAAATGGACCATGCGCGCCCTGAATCTAGGCGCCTACTACGTGGATTGCCCGCATCGCGAGCGCATGGGCTATGGCGACGGCCAGGTCGCTTTGCAGGGCATGATGATGAATTTCGATTCCTCGCTATTTTATGCCAAATGGACGCGG
>JAIYBI010000395.1 GCA_027488595.1 Opitutaceae bacterium
GTCGGCCGCGAACAAACTCCCTGCTTCGGTGGAGGCATACAGATTACGAATCCGCGCCGCCGGGAAACGCGCCGCCACGCGCGCCCGCAGGCCTTCGTCGCACCGCTCGCCACCAAGCGTCACCGCACGCACGCCGAGCGCCGCCACGGATGCCGAATCGTGTGCTCCGGTTTCCGTCGCACCGAGCAGCAGACGATAAAAACTGGGCGTGGCCGAAAGGTGGGTGACGCCTTGATCTTCGATCGTCCGCCACGCCGTCGCCGGTTCGTGGCCGAATAGTTGCACGAGCGCGTTACCGTTAAAAAATGCCTGCAACACCACCTGCACCCCCGCGATGTGGGTCGCGTTGTAAGCCAATCCCCATACGTCCGTTTCATGCCGTTCGCCGAGCCGCACCATGCGACTGAGTCCGGCCAGACCGTGCGTCACCTGCTTCGGCAGCCCCGTCGAGCCGGAGGTGAACAAGGTCAACCTGAACCCGCCTGCACCGCCCGAGCCGGCATCTGTCGCGGCAAGCACGGTCATCCGCTCGGCCGCCAGCTCCGCCACCATCGCAGCGGCGTCTGCGAAGCACCTCCCGGGCACGCGCTCGACTTCGGCCAGTCGCTCCGCCGTCGCCCCTAGGTCCCGCATTTCTTCACTGCTGAAATCCGCGTCCACGAGCGTGAGCCCGCGTCCGAGGATCAACGCGCCGAGCACGGCGAGCACCGCCTCGCCCGGCGTCTCCGGCCGCACCCAGGGGTGCCATGCCACTTCGTCCCGGCCGACCCAGGCGCGAAGGTCGCCGTAGGTGATAATCGCATCCGATCCGGGGTCGCGCCAAAGGCAGCCGGGATCCGGCGGCCCGACCGTTATTCTCGTGGCGTTCATGGTTTCGCGGCCGGCAGGCGCGCCTCGATCTCGCCCGCGGTGCGCACCACCCCTTCGGCAAAAATATCCACGCCAAAGGCCTCTTCCAGCCGCACCGTCAGCTCCGCCATATCCAACGAATCAAAACCGAGCTCCTCGCGCAGTCTCGTTTGCGGAGGCAGGGCTGCGATGGCGGGGCGACGTTTATTGGCCAGCACTTGATTAACAACCGAGAGCAGCGTGGGAGTGGGTTTCATGCGCGTTTGCAGTTCAAATCATTGCTGCCGCTCCGCAGTCGCCGAGCGGAAACGACGTTCGGCATGGAGAAACACCACCGCCCACACCAACGCGACGACCATCGTGACGGGCAGCAGCCACCAACCGCCGCCGACATGCACCGCCGTTACCACCGCCGTCGCGATCACGATCTGGAAGCCCAGCTCCCAACCGGTGACATACGCGTGACTATGGCCGCTGCGGATCAGGCGTTGATAAAAGTGTTCGCGGTGCGGCTCATACCAGCGTTCGCCGCGCGCGATTCGACGCGCCAGGGTGACGCCCGTATCGAGCACGAAGTTGGCGTGCAACAGCCCCACCGGCAGCAGGAGCCACCAGCCCGCCTCGCAGGCCAGCCACCAGCCCAGTGCCGCCAGCAAAAACCCAAGCGGCGCGCTGCTCACGTCGCCCATAAACATCCGCGCCCGGGGAAAGTTATGAGGGAGGAATCCCGCCGCCGCGCCCGCCACGACCAGCGCAAGCCACACCAGCGGATGATGCACCGGAACCCCCGCCGCGAGAGCCAGCGCCGCCGTCCCCACTGCGGTCACCGCGGCCTGCCCCGCCGCGAGGCCGTTGATTCCGTCCATGAAGTTAAACGCGTTGGTGTAGCCCGCGATCCAGAGAAAGCCGACCAGCGCCAACCCTAAACTCCCCGCCGCGCCCAGCCCTATCGCCGGCACGCCAATGACGGCCAGCACCGAAATCGCCGCCGCCGCATGACACCCAAACCGGATCCTCGCACCGACCGAGCGCAGGTCATCGCAAAACGAAACCACTGCCAGCACCAGCACCGCCACGCCGAGGGCTGCAATCGGCGCCAACGGCAGACCCCATTCGCAGGCGGTCCACGCCAACCCTGCAATCGCCCCTAAAAGCGTAAGGATAATCGTCACACCGCCCCCGCGCACGGTCGGGACGGCGTGTGACGAGCGGGCGTTGGGCTTGTCAATCACCCCAAGGCGGCGGAGCGCCCCGCAAGCCGGCCAACCGAGACTAAAAACGCAAACTGCGCTGGTGAGTAAGGGGGTGATGAGGGGTGCAATCATTAACGAGAACAAAGAAAAACAGTCAGACCTTGGAGTTCGCCGTGGCCCGCTGCCAACCTAAAGCCAGATCATCGCGTTAAATTTCCGTGAAGTGCGCCTGCCGAACTCGTCGTTCAAAATCCACGTTCCGACCGAAGTTTTTTCTCCTCTCTCTCGATTTCCCGCAATTGCCGCCAGAGCAGGCCGCCAAGCAGGCCAAGATTCACGAGCATCACGAGCATCGCGATAAAGGGCCAGCCGCCGAACCCCAACAGCATACTCTTGCGCGACTTCGCCTCCGCACTAAGCTCGTTGTTGGTGCGTATCGCCTCGAAATTCATTCGGATGGATTCCTCGCGTTGTCTGGTTTGATAGAGGTCGAAAGTCGGACGAAGTTTATCCAGCCGGAAGGCGAGCGCCGCATCCCGGTCGCCGCGCTGGATGAACGTCAAATACTCTTCCAGAGATTGGCGGTAGCCGAGAGAGGCCGACCACAGCGGCTCAAGCACATCACCGGCCGCCGCCGGACCTTTGGCGAAAATCTCGTTCAGGCGCTTCTGCTCGTGTTGCCGCGCGTCCGAGAGCCGGGTCCAAATCGCCTTCGCCTCGTCTTGATCACGCGCGAGCAGCAGGTTGCCCGCCGCGCGGTGGACGTTGGTAGATTCCTGGGCGAGGAGGATGACCTCATGCAAGCCCGGCACCGACTTGGTTAGCTCGTTGGTGTAGCGCTCGTCGAGCCGTTCTATCGTCAGGTAGGCCACCAGAGCGGTGGCCAGATTCGAGCATATCAGCAAGCCGATGACGACAAGCAGCACATTCGGGAAACGTTTGGAGGCTTCACTCATGGGGTTTTCAAAGGGACGGTGGAAACACGGGCAAGTTACGCCATGCTTCAACCGAGGGCGACGCCTCCCCCGTCGCCCGCGTGCCGCTGCACATACAAACCAAGACTCATCAGGGACCAGAGCCGGAAGGCATCCCGAGTTGACCGGGTGACCGTCAGTTGCGCGAGGGCGAGCTCCGCATCGAGCGTGAAGCCCAGCCGGTTGTTGAGAGTCGCTGCGGATGCGTGAAATTGATCGCGAAGGGGGCCGAGCAGCATCTGGCCGCAGGCGAGGTTGAAACCGGTTTTGGGCCGGCGGATAATCTCCTGATTGGCGTGCGAGATGCCCGAGGCGACGAGGGGTTTCTTTACTCCTTTGCCCGGATGACGCCGGGCGGGCGCGATGCGTAGCACGCACTCGACATACTTTTTCCCGAGGTAGGGAACGCGCAGTTCCTGTTGGTTGGCCATGGTCGCCCAGTCGGCATCGCGCAACAGCATGTTGCGCATGTAACCCTTGAGTTCGGCCAGGGTCACTTCGTTAAACGGGTCAAGCCGGGCAAACTCCCCCGGCCAGTCGCTCGGCACCCGCCAGCTCTGAACCAAACCTGCTGCCTCCGGCCAAAGGCTCTGAATCTGCGTGTGCGTGTAGAAGCGACGTTTCTCGTAGGCCATGCGCCAGAGGCTCGGAGCCTCGTCGAGCATGAGTTCGAGTCGCTCTGCCGCAACTTCCCCGCGCATGGCCCGATACCCGTGCACCGCGCCCCACTTCATCAACCCCGAAAAGGGCCCCGCCGCCGCCATCACCCGCGCCAGTTTGGGCAGGCTCTCGGCGTGCCCGTAGGCCCCGTGCAACTCATCCGCCCCCGTGCCACCCAGAGCGACGGTAAGCGAGGCCGCCTTGGAGGCGCGCGACACGAGGTAGGTGTTCACCCCGTCGCCAGAGGGCTGGTCCATCGCGTCAAAGCCGTCTCTCACCCAGGCCAGCACATCGGCTTCGCTAAGGCGCACGATTTGGTGGTTAACGCCAAGGTTCGCCGCCGTCTTGGCCGCCAATGCGCCTTCGTCGGTCGAGGTCAGCTCGCCCGCCAGAGTGAAGGCCGTCACGCGCTCACGATCCGCCTTTGGGATCGCCTCGAGGATCGCGGTCGAGTCCATGCCCGCCGAGAGGAACACCCCTGTCTTCACGTCAGACTCAAGGTGCTCCTTCATCGTCTCGTGCCAGACTTCGTCGTGCCACGCCCCCACATCGCCGGAAGGAGGCGGCGTGCGCATGATTCTCTCGATCGGCCAGAATGACTCCGTGCGCATCCGCTCCGGACTATCCACATTGATCACTCCAAAGTGCCCCGCCGGAAAAGAGTGGATGCCCGCAAACAGGGTGTCCGGCTCTTGCAAACACCCGAAGCGCAGAAAATCCAGCACGCCTTCGGCATCCAATCCGCCAGCCCACAAGCCTGACTGCAAAATCGCCCTCACCTCCGAAGCGAAAATCCATCCCCCCGCCCGGGTGCGTGCATAGTAGAGCGGTTTGATGCCGAGCGGGTCTCGCGCTACGATCAACCGCCGCGCCCTCGGGTCATAGAGCAGAACCGCAAACATGCCGTCCAACTCGGCGAAAAACGCCGTCCCGCGCGTCGTGAGCCCGCGCAGCAACACTTCCGTATCGCCTGTGCTAGTAAACGCAGCCTGCCCGCCCAACCCGGCGCGCAGGGAGCGGTAGTTGAAGATCTCGCCGTTGAAGGCGATCATCGCCCCGCTTTCCGTGTCACGCATCGGCTGCGCCGCCGCATTGGAGAGGTCGAGGATCGAGAGGCGCGTATGCACCAGGTGGACGCTCCGGTTCGCTCCCGTCTCCGCACTCCAGTGGCCGTGCCCGTTTGGACCACGATGCGCCAGCGCCCGCTCCAGTCGCTGCGCGTCAAAACGCTCCGTCCCAAAATATCCAGCTATGCCGCACATGGTTAATCAAAGCCAGCGGCTCTCACAGATGCACAGGCACGAAGGCCGTAACTCGAAGGGATCATGGGGTAGTCATTGCGAGGGAGCCCAGTTCTCTCCTGAGTTGGCAATGTAAAAAGACGTCCGCTACTAATCTCCAACAAATGGAGTAATGCCCCGCCGCGGCCTTCTCGCGTGCGAGGCGACACGCTTCGCGCTTTACCCCTCGTTTGAGCATCGGCACAACCCAAGCCACCGTGCCCGCTCCAACCCGCATCCCCGCTGCCCAACTCGCTCGCGCGCTCGATCAGCTCGCCTCCGCCATCGCCGCCCGCCACCCCGCCGATGCCTCCCAAAACCTCATCCTCCTCGGCATCGCCAACGGCGGCGTCCACGTCGCCACCCGCCTGCAACTCCTCCTTCGTAAACATTACCCCGAGGGCTCCCGCCCACGCACCGGCATCATAGATATTTCCTTCCATCGCGACGATATCGGCCGACAACCCATCCCCAAGGAGTTCACCCCCACCCTCATACCGATTGATGTCACCGGGGCCACTGTCATCCTCGTGGATGACGTGCTTCAGTCCGGTCGCACCGTCAAAGCCGCGCTCGACGAGCTCTTCGATCACGGCCGCCCAGCCAAGGTCGAGCTCGCCATCCTCGTGGATCGCGGCGGCCGCACCCTGCCCGTGGCCGCCGACTACACCGGCCTGGTCATCGAGGCCGACCCCGACGAAAAGGTCACCGTCGTCCTCCACGGCTCCGACCCCCGTCACGATTCCATCACGGTCGCGACTAAAGCGCCGCGAAAATCCTAAATCATAAGCAGCTAAATCCACAAAAACGCCCTCGTCGCGCTCCCCTTCTTAGCCGGCCCACTCGGCATTCGTCATTGGGCATTCGTCATTAAAAACTCCTTCCCATGTCCTGGACCCGCCGCCACCTCCTCACGCTCGAAGAACTCTCCCTCGCCGAGATCGAGCAAATCCACGTCACCGCCACCGCGTTTAAAAAAATCCTTGGTCGCAGCGTGAAAAAAGTTCCCGCCCTCCGCGGCAAGACCATCGTCAACCTCTTCCTCGAGCCCAGCACCCGCACTCGCATGGCTTTCGACATGGCCGCCAAGCGCCTGAGCGCCGATGTCATTTCCCTCGACGCCGCCAGCTCCTCGACCACCAAGGGCGAGACCCTCCGCGACACCGCCGAAAACATTGCCGCCCTCGGTGCCGACATGATCGTCATCCGCCACAGTTGCGCCGGCTCCCCGCTCTACCTCTCGAAAATCCTCAACATCCCCGTCATCAACGCCGGCGACGGCTCGCACGAGCACCCCACCCAGGGTCTCCTCGACACCTTCACCATGAAGGAGCATCTCGGCACTTTGAAGGGCCGCCGCGTCGTCATCCTTGGCGACATCCTTTTCAGCCGCGTCGCCCGCTCCAACATTCACGCCCTCGTCAAGTTCGGCGCCGATGTCACTCTCGTGGGTCCGTCCACTCTGGTGCCCCGCTCCCTCGAAACCCTGGGCGTCCGCGTCTCCCACGACTTGCGCTCCGCCCTCGCCGACGCCGAGGTTGTCATGCTCTTGCGGATACAGCACGAGCGCCAGACCGCCACCATGTTTCCCAGCCTCGGCGAATACACCTCGATGTTCGGCCTGAACAAAACCCGCGCCAGCTGGCTCCACCCCAAGGCGATCATCATGCATCCGGGTCCGATCAACCGCGGCGTCGAGATCGACAGTGATCTCGCCGACGGCGATCGGAGCGTGATCCTGGAGCAGGTGACCAATGGCATCGCCGTCCGCATGGCCTGCCTCTACCTCTGCGCCGGCGGCAACCCCGAAGCCGTGACGCCAACCGCGTGACGCGCGGTCGGAAATCCCAAATCCCAAGCGGCCAAATCCCAAAGTTCAAAACCACTCGGTTCTCACCACTCCTCAACATTTAAACCAACCGCCCATCTCCCCCGTTCCCAGCCCGCGCGCACTTCTCCTCTTTGGATTTGGCCGCTTGGGATTTAAACCACGGGATTTGGAATTTTCTCCAAGATGCCTCTCATCCACCTCATCAACGCCCGCGTCATTGATCCCGCCGCCAAACGCGACGAGTGCGCCGGCGAGCTCTTCATCCGCGACGGCGTCTTCGTCGCCCGCCCTTCCGCCCTCGCCCTCAAAAAGGCCAGGCTCGTCAACGCCGCCGGCCTCGTCGCAGCCCCCGGCCTGGTGGATGTCCATGTCCACTTCCGCGAGCCCGGTCAGACTCACAAGGAGACCATCGAGACCGGCTCCCGCGCCGCCGCCGCCGGCGGCTTCACCAGCGTCATCTGCATGCCCAACACCGCCCCGGTCGCGGACAACACCGGCACCATCCAGCTCATCAAGGACTCCGCCGCCCGCTCCTCCTGTATCCACGTATACCCTACCGGTTGCATCACCGTCGGCATGAAGGGCCAGGCACTCGCCCCCATCGGCTCCCTCAAACGCGCCGGCGTCGTCGCCATCACGGACGACGGCGACTGCGTCCAGTCCAACGAACTCATGCGCCGCGCATGCGAATACGCCAAGATGTTCGACCTCCCGCTCATGGACCATTGCCAGGACCACTCCATGACCGTCGGGGCCGTCATGAACGAGGGTGCCCTTTCCCTCAAACTCGGACTCAAGGGCTGGCCCAACGCCGCCGAGTACCTCATCGTCGCTCGCATCTGCATCCTCGCCGAATACACCGGAGCGCACATCCA
>JAIYBI010000029.1 GCA_027488595.1 Opitutaceae bacterium
CGACGTCGGGGTTGATGCCGCTGATAAGCAAATGGCGCTTCTTTTGGGTTAAAGATTCGCGTAATTGGAGCAAAGAAAGGACCGACGTGGCGTCGAGATGGCGGGCGTTTTTCATCCGCAAGATCACGACGCGAATGTTTTCACGTTCGGCCCGCAGGCGCACCTCTTCCTGAAAAAGATCGGCCGCGCCGAAGAACAACTCCCCCTCGACATGCACAATTGAGATAGTCGAGTCCCCGCGCGCCTTGTCGGGTTCCAATTGTGCGAGCTGGCCTTGATCGTTGAAGCCGTATTCGACCAGCGACGGGGCGCTGGCTTTCTTTAAAAACAAAGCGAGCGATGTTCCGATGCCGACATAAACGGCGGTATCGAGTTTTAGGAAAAGCGCCGCGCCGAGCGTCACAAAGAACACGATGGCATCCGAGCGAGTGGCATTGCACACTATCTTGATGTGCTCGGGCTGCACCAGGCGCCAGGAAACCAAAACCAGATACGCGGCCAGAGTCGCGATTGGAATGTCGTTGATAAGAGCCGCGGTGAGCGCGAGCACGCCAAGAACGATCAGGCTGGCTGCCATGCTGGCGAATTGGGTGGCGCCGCCGCTCTGCTGACACACCGCGCTTCGCACAAAGGAAGACGAACCCGGCATGGCGCCAAACGCGGTAGAGGCGAGATTGCCGAGTCCCATTGCAAGCAGTTCCTGATTCGGATTCACCCGCTGGCCGGAGCGCGCGGCGAGTGTCTTGGTGATCGAGACCGCCTCCAACATGCCGAGGATCGCGGCGGCAAGCGCGACACTGGTTAAGACCGGCACGAGGGAAAGGCCCTCGGCATTGCCCGGAAAGCCGACGAACAAAGGCATGCTGCGCGCCACTTCGCCGCCATCGCGAACGAGCGGAACTCCGGAGTCGGCCACCTTCAACAGGTGCCCGAAAAGAGTGGCGGCACCGATCACGATGAGCCCGTCAGGCCAGTTTGGCCGCAGACGACGGATGAGTAACATTCCCAGCAAACTGGCGACGCCGATGCCGGCGGTCATCGGATTGAGAGTGAAAGTGGCGAGACTGAAAATGATGTGGCGCAGCGTGCCCGGCAGACTGACGTCCTCGGCGGTGCCTATGCCCAGCAAGTTGCCCCACTGCCCCACCCCGATCAGAATGGCGACCGCCAGCCCGTAGGCCACAATCACGGTCCTCGAGATAAAATGGGTGAGCCCGCCGAGTTTAAAAAAACCGGCGGCGATCTGAAAAATACCAATGAGAAACCCGATGACCAACACCTTTTGCAGGGAGGTGAGCGGCACATCTTTAACGCTCAGCAACGCGCCCGCGAGGATGATGGAAATAGTGTTGGTCGGCCCAAAAACCAGGTGGCGGGAACCGCTGAACAAGGCGCAGACCAAGGCCCCGATGATCGCGGTTGCGAGCACCGCGCTGACCGGGATGCCGACGACCAGCGCGAAACCGATGGCCTGCGGAATGGTGACGATAGCCACCATGGCGCCGGCGGTGAGATCGGAGCGAAGTTTGGTGAGATTGTAGAACTTCAGCTCCCGCCACACCGGCGGAACCGGATCGAGCCGCAAATAATCCACCGCGTCGCCAAGGCCATCTACCGCCTGAGAAAAGGCACGGGAGGCTTTGTCGGCGGGGGTGGACACTGGTGACGGCGGCGGGAGGCGAAAAGGTCTCAGGCCTCGACGCCAAGTTTTTCGAGGATGCGCTGGAGGTCGTCGTTGCCGGCGTAGGGGATGACGATCTTGCCCTTTTTGCCGGCGTGGAGGAGTGCGACGCGCGCGCCAAGGTGGGAAGTGAGTTTTTTCTCGATGCTGGCGATGGCCGCTAGGTCGGCGGCGCCGACTTTGCGCGCGGACGACGAGCCGGAAGCGGACGACGACGAGGTGTGTGCGGCGGCGAGTTTGCGGGCCTGCACGAGCACCTCGGTGGCGCGGACGCTCAGGCCTTCCTCGATCACCCGGCGGGCGATGAGGGTGCGCTGCGCGGTATCTTCGACGCCAAGAAGGACCTTCGCGTGACCGACACTGAGCAGGCCTTTCGCCAAGTAACCTTGCAGCTCGCCGTCGAGACCGAGCAGGCGGAGAGAATTGGCAACGCTGGCGCGGGGTTTGCCAACGCGTTCGGCGGCGACCTCCTGGGTGAGATCGAAGTCACGGATGAGGCTGGCGTAACCGTAGGCCTCTTCCAGCGGGTTCAGGCCCTCGCGCTGGAGATTCTCGATCAAACCAAGCGTGGCGGCGGCGGAGTCTCCGGCGGCGACGACGCGGGCCGGGATCGTTTTGATCTTAAGAAGCTGAAAAGCGCGCCAGCGGCGCTCGCCGGCGATGAGCTGGTATTTGCCCTCGCTCAGACGACGCACGACGACGGGTTGAAGCAGGCCCTCGCTGCGGATGCTGTCGGCGAGTTCCTGAAGGTGCTCGGGCGCGATGTCCTTGCGGGCCTGATACGGGCTGGGAGCGATGGCGGTCACCGCCAGTTCAAGAAACCCGGCGGGCGCGGCCGGAGCGGGAGCGGATGCGGCGGCCGGGGCGGCGGGTTTGGCGGGGGCGGCGGCGGCGATGAGGCCGCCGAGACCGCGACCAAGACGGGATTTGGAGTTAGCCATGAAAGATCAAAAATTGTTAACCACGGAACAGGGGGATGGACTTGGAGGGAAGAACGGAAACGAGCGCTTCACTTTCCACCGGGGACAAAGAGCACCTGACCCACTTTTACCTTCGACGGATCAGAGATGCGGTTTGCGTTGATGATGTCGGCCACCTTCGCGCCGGTTTTCTGCGCGATGCGCGAAAGGGTGTCACCGGAAACCACGGTGTAGCTGACGCCCTCCTTGGGGAAGTTTTCCGAGAAAGCGACCGGAGCCACCGGGGTGGCGGCGCTGCCGGCTCCGGGGCGGGTTTTGGTGACGGAGTCGAGGGCGGCGTTGGTCTGCACGGCGAGTTTCTCGATCTGCGTGCTCACGATGGCGAGCGTCTCGGCCTTGGTCTGCTGATCGGCGGCGCGGATGACGCGGTTGAGCTCGGCGACGGCCTCGTTTAGCTGGACGAGGGTGGCGAAGTTTTGCGCGGTGCCCCCGCTGGCTTTCGCGAGGCGGGCGTTTTCGGCCTCAAGTTGCTCGACGCGAAGACTGAGTTCACCGGTGCGCTGAAGAAGAATGCGCACATCCTCGCGCATACTGGCCAGCTCGGCGGCGGGCGACGGCATGCCTTGAGCAGCAAGGGAACCAATGCCGAGTAGAGCGGCGAACAGGCAGAGGGAGGCTTTCCACATAATCCACGAAGTGTGGTCAATGCGCGGGGTGAAAACAAGTGCCGAGCCGCAGCCGACAACGGATCGGTCAACCCACGGTGAGCGCATCCTAAGGCTGCGTGAGCTCCGCCTGCCATTTTGACGCCAGCGAGAAGTCGCGTGCGGTCCGGGCCGCCTCGACTGCTTGAGCCAGGGCCGGCAGCCGGAAAGATGCCGGTAACGAGGGATCCGCAAACAAGCGCTCGAAGAGCTTGCATGCGTCGGAAGCATTTCCCGCCCGTGCGAGCGATTGCGCGCCGGCGAGGATCAGCGGACGATCGCCTTCGCGCCACTTCGTCAAGATCGCGAACACACCCAAAGTCCGGCGCGCGGCAGACGCATCGGCAGCGGCGAGTTGCAAATCGGCGAGGGTGAGCGCGAGAGGAAGGCTCGGGTTCTGCCTCATGCCGGACATACCGAGGGCGATCGCTCCAGGGCCGTCGCCAGCAGACTCGAGGAGCCTCATGCGGCGGATGCGGGCGTAGGGCTCGGCGGCGGGCGAAAGCGCGGAGCGGTGTTCCCATTGCGTGGCGGGGTCGAGGGCGAAGGGCCGGTAAAGCGGGTCGCCGATCACGACGCCCTTCCAACTCAGGGCGCGGATGGAGTAAAGCGCCGCGCGGGCGAGAGGTTCGCCACGGGCCAGCGCACGGGCAAAGAGCTGCGGCTGATGGGTGAACTCGAGGTAGGGCTCGCCAACATTTCCAACCGTTGCTGTTACGCCGCGAGCGACGAACGGGCCGGCCCAGTTTTTATCGGCTGAGCGCAAGGTGGCGGCGGAAAAGCTGTGCAGATGCAGCGCAACGGCTCCGATCGGAAAACGAAAATCGGGCGCGAGAAAGGGTCCGGTGACGTTCCACTCATACCAACCAAAGTAGAGCACCGGAGCATCGAAACGCGCGGTAGGCGGCAGGGTCTTTGGGTCGCGATCAGTATCAATCTCGAAGCCCAACGGAGCGAGCGCCGTCGCGGTAGCGGCGAACCAGATGTTGCCCTGATCAACCGGGCCGCCGCCGAGGTCAATGTAGGCACGCCCGCAAAGGCCGTCGCGCTCAGCGGCGAGAGCGCGATCAACCAGCCCCTTGGCGTCGGCGAGAGACGGTCCGTCGAGGCGTCCGACCGGGATCACTCGAGCGAGGAGCGAGGCGTCGGGGCCCTCCTTTTCAAAGACCGGATTGGGGATAAACCCGTCTATGGGTGCGCCCGTGAGCGTGAGCACCGCGAGCTCCGAATCCACCGCGCCCTCGTTCGTGCGGTAAGCGGGGGTTTGATTGAGGGGCGTGCTGGCCTCGTCAATCAGAGTGGCGTCGTGCGCGACGCGCAGAGGCACACCGCGACAGATCACGAGGGCCTCGATTGAGTGACCGGTGGCGGCGATTTTAAGGCGGCCGAGAAGGTCTTTCTTGCTGGAATACGCGCCCTCGATCCAGCCGTTGATCAAGGCCGCGCGGAGAAGCGGGTTCCAGAGCGTTGTGATGAACTCCGGCCAGCCGATCTCCTCGGCGGCGGACACAGGCAGGGCGACAATTCGGTCAACCGGCACCCCGCGTCGCTCGGCGTAGTAATGCGCCAACTCGAGCGACTCCGGGTCGGACGAGTTGGCTAGGATGACGACTCTAGCCGGATCGGGCGCGGCGACCGGTTCAAAGGCGGAAACTGCACTTCCGCAAAACACCACGACGCAGACGGAGAGCAACCGGACGAAGTGAAACCCGGTTGATCGCATCGTCGGCACGGGGCGCAAGGTCCGAGCACTACGGCGTGGCGATCACGGCGGGAGGGCGTTCGTCGGTAAGACTCACCACATTCGTCGCCGCGATGACGATCGTGGTGCGACCCTCGGTGGTGACAATCAATGTGGCACCGGTTGATTTAAGATCACGGATGCCCGACAAGACCTTGAGTCCCTGTCCACGTTGCTCGTAGGTCAGGAAAACGGGTTTGCTCGGGATGAGTTTAAAGGCGTCCACGTAGCCCTTCGCCAGAGTCTCGCCCTCGGAGCGCTGGATGACGGTGACGTTGGAGGGATTCGAGTTGGACTGCGCCTGAGCGCTTCCGAGGCAGGCAGAGCACGCGATAAGCATGCCGGCGATGAATAGTTTGGTTTTCATGATGGTTATTGTGTCGGACTCAGGCTTCTTTTTCGGTCCATTTGAACAGACTCGTGGAAAGAGGCGGGAGAGTGAGTTTCAGGCTGAACGGAAAGCCGTCCCACGGCACCTCGTCGGCGCTGGCGCCACCGCCGTTTCCGAGGCCGGTGCCGCCGTAGTATTCACTATTCGAGTTGATCAACTCGCGCCACCAGCCGAGGCGCGGCACACCGATGCGGAACCCCTCGCGGATGACCGGCGTGTAGTTGCCAACAACGGCGATAAATGTGCGCTCGAGCCCGTCGTGGCGGAGGTAGCTGACGACGCTGTTATCGGCATCGGTGCAGTTGATCCAACGGAAAGCGGATGAGTTGAGATCGTTGGAGCCGAGGGCGGGCTCGTCGCGGTAGAGGCGGTTGAGATCGCGGACCAGCAGGCGGATGCCCTCGTGGTCAAGGTATTGGAGCAGGTGCCAGTCGAGGGAGCCGGCGTAGGCCCACTCGCGACTCTGGCCGAATTCGCAACCCATGAAGAGCAGCTTTTTGCCCGGCCAAGCCCACATGTGGGCGTAAAGCGAGCGGAGGTGCGCGGCCTTTTCACGGATCTCTCCGGCGGGCATTTTGCCGAGCATGGAACACTTGCCGTGCACGACTTCATCGTGACTGAAAACCTGGATGAATTTTTCCGAATACTGGTAAAGGGCGCCGAAGGTAAAGTCGTTGTGGTGCCACTTACGATGGGACGTTTCCTTTTGGAAAAACTGGAGCGTGTCGTGCATCCAGCCCATGTTCCACTTGAAGTCGAAACCGATGCCGCCGTCGGCGACGGGCTTGGTGATGCCGGCGAACGCAGTGGACTCCTCGGCGATCATGAGCACGCCGGGATAGTAGTGGTGCACGAGGCGGTTGGTCTCGCGCAGGAAGGCCATGGCTTCGAGGTTTTCGCGACCACCGTATTGGTTGGGAATCCACTCGCCCTCTTTGCGGGAGTAGTCGAGGTAGAGCATGGAAGCGACGGCGTCCACGCGAAGCCCGTCGAGGTGGTAGCGGTCGAGCCAGGCGAGGGCATTGGCGACGAGGAAACAGCGGACCTCGTGGCGACCGAAGTTGAAGATCAAGGTGCCCCAATCCATGTGCGCGCCCTGGCGGGGATCGCTGTGTTCGTAGAGGTGCGTGCCGTCGAACTCGGCGAGGGCGAAGGCGTCACGCGGGAAGTGCGCCGGCACCCAGTCGAGGATCACGCCGATGCCACGCTGGTGGAGGTAATCCACAAAAAACGCAAAGTCGTCGGGCTTGCCGAAGCGGTGCGTCGGGGCGAAAAAACCGGTGACTTGGTAGCCCCAGGAACCGTCGAAGGGATGCTCCGCGACGGGCATGATCTCGATGTGGGTGAAACCCATTTCCGAGACGTAATCGGCCAACGCAGGCGCGAGTTCGCGATAAGTGAGAGGACGGTTGCCGTCTTCGAGTTTATGTTTCCACGAACCGAGGTGGACCTCGTAAACGGAGACCGGGCGGTCGAGGCGGGAGGCTTCGTTCTGGCGGCGCTCCATCCAGGCCTGATCGTTCCATTGATACTTCCGCGGATCGCAGACGATCGAGGCGTTCCCGGGCGGGGCCTCGAAACGGGTGCCGTAGGGATCGGTCTTGATCGCGATTGAGCCGGCCTGGGTGCGCAGCTCGAACTTGTAGAGTTCGCCTTCGCCGAGGCCGGGGATGAACAACTCCCACACACCGGACGCACCGAGCGGACGCATCGGATGATAGCGGCCGTCCCACGCGTTAAAATTCCCCACCACTGAAACACGCGCCGCACCCGGCGCCCAAACCGAGAACGCGACGCCGGCCACACCATCAAGCACGCGAAGATGCGCGCCAAGCTTCTCGTAGATGCGGTGTTCGTTGCCCTCGTTGAAAAGGTAAAGGTCCTGGTCGCCGAGGGTCGGCAGAAACCGGTAGGGATCGTGAAACTGGCGCAGCTCGCCGTTGCCGCGCGTGACGCGCAGTTGATAAGCGAAGTGCTCTTTGCGTTTTGGAAGGAAGGCCTCGAACAAACCTTCCGGCGCAAGCCGCTCCATCGGAGACGATACACCGGTTGCGACATCCACCACTTCGCAGGAAACCGCATCGGATAAGAAGGCGCGCACAACGACTCCTTTGATGCGGCCAAGCTTGCCGATGTGCATCCCCAAAAGGCTATGGGGATGCGCGCAGGTTGCACCGGTAAACGAGGCGAGTTCTTCAGGGCTTAGAATCATGGAGAGGTTTTTGCGTTGAGCAGCCAGAGCCACGCCGGGGTGGTCGGCACGGTTGGAATCGGTGAGGGAACGGACGCAGGCTAAACTGAATATCGCGTCCGTGGCGAACCACGATTATCCGGTATTTTTCAGGCCGCCGGAGATGCCATTGATGGTCAACTCGACCACCGCGCGGGTGGCGTCCTCCTCGGCCTTTTCGAGTCCACCCGCGCGAAGGCGACGGAGCATCTCTACCTGCAGGTAGTTGAGCGGATCAATGTAGGGGTTGCGCAGTTCGATGGATTTGCGCAGCACGGTATCGCGGCCCAGAAGCTGACGCTGGCCGGTGATCACCAGGATGGCGGCTTCGGTGCGGGCGAACTCGGCCTCGAGGATAACCAATATCTTATGCCGAACGCGGGTATCGGTGACCATCGAGGCGTAAACGCGGGCGATGCCCATGTCGGCCTTCAGCATGGTAAGCTGTGCATTATCTATGAGGGTCTTGAAGAAAGGCCAGTTGGCGTGCATGTCCCGGAGCATTTCGCGACCGGCGCGACCACGTTTGAGCACGGGGGCCAAGGCGGAGCCGAGGCCATACCAGCCGGGGAAGTTGAAGCGGCTCTGCATCCACGAGAACACCCACGGAATGGCGCGCAAATCGGCGACACTTTGCGTGGCGCGCCGGAAGGTCGGACGCGAGCCGAGCTTGAGATTGCCAATCTCGTCAATGGGCGTGGCCTCTTTCCAGAAGGCGATAAACTCGGGGTCGTCGTGCACGAGTTTTTTGTAGGCGGCGAAACCGGCGGCGCTCATTGCCTCCAATGTCTCCGTCCAGGCCGCCGGAACAGGCGCGGGATTCTCGGCGGCGTGGATGCCGAGCATGACGCCGTAGGTCATTTGCTCGAGGATGCGATGGGCGAGCTCGGGGTCGTGGTAACGCGTGGAGAGAACTTCGCCCTGTTCGGTCACGCGTATGCCGCCGTCGCGCAACGCAACCGGTTGGGCCAGGATGGCCTTGGCGGCGGGCCCGCCGCCGCGGGCAATGGAGCCACCGCGACCGTGGAAAAGAGTTACCCGCACCCCGGCCGACTGGCAGACGGCGGCGATCTCGTTCTGGGCCTTGTAAAGCGCCCAGTTGGCGGTGAGGTAACCGCAGTCCTTGTTGGAATCGGAGTAGCCCAGCATCACGTGTTGATGGCCCGACTGCGCGGCCAAAATCGGCGAGTAAGATGCGTTGGTAAAAAGCTCGGTGAGCACGCGCGGAGCGTGGTTAAGGTCTTCGAGAGTCTCGAAAAGTGGGGAAATGGGCAGCTCGACCGCAGCCAGACGCATCAGGAACGCCACCTCCAGCAGGTCCGACACATCGGTCGTCATGCTGATGATGTAGATGCCGAGGCAGTCCGGCCCGAGGCGAAGGCGGGCCTTGCCGGCGAGCACCAGAGGCTCGACGACGTGGCGCGTGGCGGAAGAGAGAGCGGCCACCGCTTCGGGGGCGAGCGGAAGGGCGGTCTTGAGCGCGGCGGCGAGGACTTCTCGCCGTGTGGCCTCGGTCAGCTTGGAATAATCGGAACGGCCGAGGAGTTCTGCGACCGCCGCTTCGTGCGGA
>JAIYBI010000164.1 GCA_027488595.1 Opitutaceae bacterium
CACCGGTTTCCTGCGCGAAGCCGATTGACCACGCGAACAAGGCGGAGGTGGAGAGTGCGCAGAGCGCGAGCCAGGCCCCCGGCTCGCCATGCATGCGTTTGGCAAGCCGCCAGGTCAGCGCGACTATGAGGGTGACCTCAGTAGCAATCCGACCGATGATGATAACGCCTGCGCTGGAGCCGGTGGAGAGGTAGAGCCAAAGATTGAGAAATGGCACTCCGGGCGGGATGCCGTCGCTCCACGGGTAAACCCGAAAGTCAGCGGCAGAGACCGGAGGGTAGTGGGCCAGACTGCCCTGTTCCCGGACCAGCAGGGCAAGATAGTTCCAACGAAATATGTTGTCCCAGCCGGCCAGAGGATTGAACCAGGCTTGGGCGAGCACGGATAGCACCATCAGCGCGCAAGGCGTGAGGCAGATCAGCGTGAGCCAGTTCGGGTGAATTGAAACCCTCGGTAGTTGGGGTGCCCGTCTTCCAGCGAGCAACCAACCGCAAACGGCGAGGAGCGCGAGTGCGCTCCCCAATGAACTCAGCGTGATCGGCAGCCCTAAGAGATCGAGGGTCAGGACGCAGCCAAAGAGCGAGAGGAAGGAACCGAGAAAGGCGGTCGCCCACGGCAGTTGCGACGGCAGGGCCAGAAAGGTCAGGTGACCGCAGACGAAGAAGCCCAAGAGCACTGAAGGAACCAGAAGCAGCAGCGCCGGCCAGCCTGGATACGCGTCGACAGGAGACATGGCTCAGGGTTTGCGAGCAGGTTTCCTGTAGTCGCCCCTGCTGAAGGATTTCTCCAGCCACACATACATGCAGATGAAAAAGTAGCGGCTGCCCATTTCCTTTATCTTGAGCTTGGCCTCGCCGGTGCGCCGGTTGCGCCAAGTGATGGGCACCACGGTCCAAGTGTAGCCGCGCACGATGGCTTTGAGCGGGAGTTCGACGGTCAGGTTGAAGTGCGGTGCGATCAACGGACGGCAACCGTCAATGACGTGGCGGCGGTAGGCTTTGAAGGCGTTGGTGGTGTCGTTGAGCGAGAGTTTGAAGATGACGCGGATAAAGAAGTTAAAGACCCGGTTCATCAGCAGCTTCACTCTGGGATAATCGTAGGTTTGGCCACCTTTGATGAAGCGACTGCCAAAGACACAGTCCCATCCTTCGCAGAGTTTTTCCCAATACACCACGACATCGGACGGCGCGTCGGAAGCGTCGGCCATGAAGATGATCACTGCATCGCCGCGGCTGTTGTCCAAGCCGTGGATGATCGCCCGGCCGAAACCGTGCTGACCGAGGTTTTGCACCGGGGCGAGGGCAGGCAGGCGAGTGCGCAGATCGGATAACACAGCCCAAGTCTGGTCGCGGCTGCCCTCGTCCACCACGACGATCTCGTGGGGAATGGCCCGGGCGGAGAGCGTGGCGTGGAGGCCCTCCACGGTGGACACGATACACCCCTCCTCGTCGCGCGCGGGAATGATCACCGAGAGCAGCTCGGGGCGGGCGAAAGGGGCGGCGGGCGCGTTGCTCATGATACCTTATCCAGCCACTCAGGATGAGCGGCGGCGTGCGCGGTGATCTCTTCAAGGATAGTGGACAGAGGTGTGCGCGGGCGCCAGCCCCAGATGCGCTCAGCGGCGGAGGCGTCGAGCACCATCCAGGGTAGATCGTAGGGGCGTGGCGCGGGATCGGACGCGACGGTGTGGGGGCCGAGTCGCTCGGCGCACCAGGCGCCGAGTTGGCGGAGGGACATGGCGGCGGCGGCTCCGCCCGCGACGTTCAGCACGCGTGGCGCGGGGGTGTCTGCCGAGGCGTCGAGTTGGGCGAGGAGCAGCGGGGCTAGGTCGGCGGGGTGAAGGCAGTCGCGGACTTGGTGGCCGAGGCCGTCAAAACCGATGTGGCGCAGCGGGCGGCGGGCGGCCCACGAATGTATCCAGTAACTGAATATACCTTGGTCGGCGCGCCCGAACTGGCCGGCGCCGGCGAGCACGCCGCAGCGGTTGATCCAGACCGGGAAGCCGAAGGCGTGTCCGTATTCGAGGGCCATGAGTTCAGATGCGCGTTTGGTGGCGCCGTAGAGCGAGACCGGCGGCTCGGTGGAGAAGGTTTCCGCGATGCCGGCGGCGGTGAGTCCGGCGGGTAGAGTGCCGGCGGCGGAGAGCGCGGGATCGGGGATGTAGGCACCGCGATGCACGGTCACGGGCAGGGCGGCCAGCGGCGGGATGGAGTAAACGCGGCTGGTGCTGAGCAGGGTGAAGGCGGCGCGGTGGCGTTTGCAGTATTCGAGCAGGTTGAGGGTGCCGGAGAGGTTGTGCTCCACGAGCTGGCGGCTGCCGGGGCCGGGGCCGATACCGGCGAGCACGCTGGGGTTGGCGGCGCAATCAATCAGGGCATCGGCGGCGGGGAGTGCGTCCACATCGGACGTGTTGCGCACGTCGCCGTGTTCGATGCGAATGCCGAGGGCGCGCAGGGGTTCGAGGTTGAGGTGGCTGCCGCGACGGGAAAGGTTGTCGAGGCCTGTGAGTTCGAGGCCGGGGCGTTCGGCGAGCAGGGCGCGGGCGAGGGTGGAACCAGCGAAGCCGCAGATGCCGGTGAGGAGGATTTTCATTTTATGCCAGAGTGGAGTGACGGTTGAACATCAAGGGCTCTCAATGTGCCACAATTCCAGGTCACCATCCGACCAAATTAGTTTCAGGTAGGGAGAGACGGGCTTCCGGAAAAAAGGCATAAGCTCAAGGTAACGGGTATGGAGGGGGTTTTGGTTGAGCAGCACAAAACGAATTCTTGCGTCCCGAAGTCGGCGGGCGGTTTCGGCGGGCGGTGCTGCGTTCCAGAGGTGGTGGAGCTCAGGGCTCCAGAACGGCAGCACACGGGCCTTTTGTTTCACGAGCAAAGCGTGCGGGCCGAGCACGATCATGCGCTCTTCGCCGATGAGTCGTGCGATCTGATTGTAAACCGGACGCGCATGGTAGGCGTGGATGGCGTCGCCGGTCGTAAGCCAGCCTGAGACAGGCAAGCGGTAGATGTGCGAGGGCAACACGAGGGCCCGGAGTGCGGCGTCGGTGGCGAGCAGGCAAAAGGCGAAGACGACAACGTGGAAGTTTCGCCTCGCTGGCACCCAGCGGGCGCAGACTGCCCCGCCGAGCACGGCGGAGAGCAACAAGGCCGGACTGAGCACACGCAGCCCGTAGGTAAAACCGGCGGCGGTGAAACTCAGGGCGGTCACGCACAGCAGCACGCCAAGCCCGAGGCCCGCCAGCACGGCGCGGGCTCTGGTGAGGCCAAACCAAAGGCCCGCCAGGGTTCCGAGAATGCCGAGCATGCAGGTGGTGAGCAGGTTCATCATTGCACCTGCAGGCAGCATCCGGTGTTCGACGCGGATCGCATCCATGTAAGCGAGGTGCGTGACGTTGACCGGGAAAAGGCCGAACACCGATTGGTTGAAAAGGGGGTTACCCGTATGCAGCCAGGTGCGGGCATACCACGGCAGGGTGGCGCCGAGGGCCACGAACAGAAACACGCCGGTGGCCCTGAGTGGCAGACGCCGCCAGAGACACAGGCCGAAGCCGAAGGCGATGAAAACCAGTCCATATTCGCGAGCCAAGGCACCGAGCGCAGCGGCGAGGGCGGCTAGCACCACGCTGCCGGTTGGGCAGGCTTGGTCGCGCGCCGGCAGATAAAGCAGGAGGCCCCCCAGGGCCAAGGCGGTGAGGCCAGTCTCTTGTCCCATCGAGACCGCCCATAAGAAGAGTGGTCCGCCGGCCAGCAGGGCGCCGGCGAATCCAGCGGCTCGCTCGCCCCCGAGGCGCCGCGCCAGCTCGCGCGTGACCAGTATCAACACGACAAATTGAAAGATCACCAGCGGTGCGGTCAGGATCGGTCGTGCTTCACCGGCCGGCAGGTAAGTCCAGAGGTAGAGACTGGAAACGAGCGGCGCGATGCCATCCGGCCAACCGTAGATCGCGTAGTCCGCCGCGGTGGTCGGCGGATAGAAAGACAGCGAACTCCGGGCCAGCATCTGCTCGGCGAGGAAGTTCCAGCGGAAAATGGTGTCCACGCCGAAGAGCG
>JAIYBI010000159.1 GCA_027488595.1 Opitutaceae bacterium
GCGAAAATCCGGGGCGTGAAACGCAGGCACGGGCGGGTATTTTTCAGGCTGCCAGGCATGCAACAACTCGTAGGGCAACGAACCATCGAGATGCAGATGCGTCTCGGTTTTCGGCAGGGCGCGGATGAAGGCGTCGAGGGCGGTGGCGGGAAACGGGGCGCGGTCGAGGGCGGAGTCGGCGGTGGAGTCGGAGGTGGTGGCGGACATACTACATATCAACGTATCTAAATGCGTTGATATGTGTCTAGATTATTTCCCGCCCAGCAGGTATTCGGGATTCAGTTTCTCGAGCGATTTGAGGACGAAGATGCCGTCTTTGCGGATGAGTTTGCCGTCGAACCAGACCTCTCCGCCGCCGTATTCGGGGCGCTGGATGGTGACCATGTCCCAGTGGACCTGGCTCTTGTTACCGTTGCCCACGCCCTCGTAGGCCTGGCCGGGGGTGAAGTGGAAACTGCCGGCGATCTTCTCGTCGAAGAGGATGTCGCGCATGGGCTGGCGGATGTGGGGATTGAAGCCGAGGGCGAACTCGCCGACGTAGCGGGCGCCGGGGTCGCTATCGAGGATCTCGTTGAGGCGTTTGGTGTTGTTGGAGGTGGCCTCGAAGATGCGACCTTTTTTGAAAACGAGGCGGATGTTTTCGAAGGAGGTGCCGAGGTAAACGGAAGGCACGTTGTATTGGATAACGCCCTCGACGGAGTCCTTCACGGGGCAGGAAAACACCTCGCCGTCGGGGATGTTGCGTTTGCCGCCGCAGGTCTGCGCGCCGATGCCTTTGATGGAGAAGGTGAGGTCGGTGCCGGGGCCCTTGAGGTGGACGCGGTCGGTCTTGGCCATGAGGGTCTGGAGCGCCTTCATGCCGGGAATCATGCGGGCGTAGTCGAGGGTGCAGACGTCGAAGTAGAAGTTCTCAAAGGCCTCGGTGCTCATGCCGGCCTGCTGGGCCATGGCGGAGGTGGGCCAGCGGAGGACGACCCACTTGGTCTTGTTCACGCGGTGGTCGAGCACGGGCTTCATGAGGCGGGCGTAGAGCTGCACGTGGGCCGAAGGCACGTCGGTGGATTCGAAGATGTTGTCGGAGCCGCGCAAGGCGATGTAGGCATCCATTTTTTGCATACGCAGGAGCTCGACCTCGGCCTGGGGCGCGAACTGGGCCTCCTCGGCGCCGAGCATGAGCTCCCGGGTGACGCGGGCGTGGTGCATTTGCACGATGGGATGGGCGCCGAGGGCGCGGACGGCGCGCACGAGAGCCACGATCATGGTGTCGGGCACATCGAAGGCATCAATGAGCACGCGCTCGCCTTTTTTTAGTTCGCAGGAAAAGCCGGTGAGACCGGCAGCTAGTTTATCGAGACGGGGATCGGAGAGCATGGGGGATAAGGAAGGAGAGTGACAAACTAAGTTGCCGCAACCGTGTTGCTGCGAGACGGGGACGGCAAGACCGCGCCGACGCCGGCGGGAGCGTCAGGGGGAAAGCAGATGCGACCGACGGCCTCGTCGAAGTTTGCCGCGCCGTGAAGGATATCTATCTCGAGGCGCAGGTAATAAATCGGCACCGGGCAGTGCATGCCTTCGGGGATGCGCACGGCATCCTTCTCGGTGGTGACGATATAATCCACCTGGCGCTCCAAGGCCTCGCTGAAAATCTCCACGAAGTCCTCGTAGGTGAAACGATAGTGATCGAGAAATCGGCGGGCGAAGGCGATGTGGCCGCCCAGATCGCGCACGAAAGCCTCGAAACTCTCAGGCACGGCGATACCGCTAAAGGCACCGACATTGCGACCGACGAGATCGGCGAGCGGACGGCGTTCACCCTTGCCGAGCGGTTGCAGATATTGGGGGCGGTGGGCGCACTCGATGATATCAACACCGGGGTTGTGTTGGTGAATGAGGTTTTCGAGCTCGGTGTCACGCTGGCCGTCGGATTTGGTGAGGAACACATAGCTGGCGCGCTTGAGGTGCTTGATCGGTTCGCGAAGCACCCCGCGAGGCAGGAGCTGGCCGTTGCCGAAGGGGTTGGTCTTGTCCACGAGGAGCAAATTCAGGCGGCCCTTGAGCGGAAGATACTGGAAACCGTCGTCGAGGATGAGGGTGTCGCAGCGAAGATTTTTAATGGCAAAGGCACCGGCTTTGACGCGGTCCTTATCCACAAGGACGACGACGCCGGGAAGGTTGCGTGCGAGCATGTAAGGCTCGTCGCCGGCTTGCTCGGAATCGAGCAACACGCGCCCGCCGTCGCTTACGATGCGAGGAGGCGGTTCGGAAGTGTGGGTGAGCCAGAACCAGGCCTTTTTCCAAAGCGGCGGGGCCTTGCTGCGGTAGCCGCGAGAAAGGATGGCGACCTTGCGCCCGCGATCGCGCAGGGCGCGGGCAAACATCTCCACGACCGGGGTCTTGCCCGTGCCGCCGACGGTGAGGTTGCCCACCACCACGACGAGACAGCCAAGCGGTTGATCATGCAGGATGCGGGTGCGATAGAGCCAGGTGCGCGCCTGCACCACACCGTTGAAAAGCCAGGACAGCACGTGCAAAAAGGCCGCGAAAATCGTCGCTCCCACGCTCTGCCGCCGGTCGTAAATCACGTCTATGGTGAACTGCTCCAGCTCGTTGAGTTTGCGTTTGATCAGGGAGGACATTCGGTCGGGCGAAGGCGGGCGGAGGAAGAGGGGAAATCGGTTTGACGGTTTTGGCGGCGTGCAGCTTGTTAAGACCTTGCGCGCTGTGCGCGGGGGTCAAGCTTCCGCACGGCGCACTCCAAATCGAACGTCGCTTCAAACCCACCTTCTTTCCCATGAGCTACAAACTATTCATCCCCGGTCCCATCGCCGTCTCGCAAAAGACGCTTCAAGCGATGGCCCAAGGCATGATCGGCCATCGCAGCCCGGACTTCGTCGCGCTTTACAACGCGATCCAGCCCGACCTGCAGGCCCTTTTCTACACCAAGGATCCGGTGTATCTCTCTACGAGCTCCGCTTGGGGCGTAATGGAAGGCGCCATCCGCAACGTGGTGAAAAAGAAGGTGCTCAACTGCATGAACGGCGCCTTCTCCGACAAGTGGTATGACGTCTCCCTGCGCTGCGGCAAACAGGCCACCGCCCTGAAAGCAGAGTGGCGCCAGCCCGTGGCCCCCGAGGCCGTCCGCCGCGAGCTCGCCACCGGCGCCTACGACGCGGTGACGATCATCCACAACGAGACCTCCTGCGGTTGTATGAGCGATATCAACGCCCTCATGACCGTGGTGCGCGAGTTTCCCGAAGTCATCTCGATCATTGATACAGTCAGCTCGTTCTCGGTCGTTCCCATCAAGAAGGACGAGCTCGGTATCGATGTGCTCATCACCGGCTCACAAAAGGCTCTCGCCATGCCGCCCGGCCTCGCCCTCGTGAGCGTTTCCAAACGCACCCTCGAGCGCGCCGCCACCATGGCCGACCGCGGCTACTATTTTGACTTCGTCGAGTTCCAAAAGAACCACGAAGCCGGCATGACCCCGAGCACGCCCTGCATCGCCCTGATTTACGCCCTCAAGTCCAAGCTCGAGGACATCAAGGCCGAGGGCATCGAGGCCCGCTACGCCCGCCATGCCCGCCTCAACAAAACCGTCCGCGATCACATCACCGCGAAGGGTTTTACGATGTTCCCCAAGGCCGGCTTCGGCGCCGTGTCCCTGAACTGCTTCGCCAACAACCTCGGCTACGATCTGTCGGCCTTGAACAAGACGCTCAAGTCGAAGCACCACCTCGTCATTGACGGCGGCTACGGCAAGCTCAAGGGCAAGACTTTCCGGATCTCGAACATGGGCGACGAGACCGACGAGACCATCGCCTCAATGCTCGCGTCCTTCGACGCCGCCCTCGCAGAGTGCCCGAAGGCGGTCGCCGCCTAAACGGTTCACGCGAGACGACGGAGTTCCGATTCCGATCCCTCCTCCAAGCGCCGGTTCGCTCCCGGCGCTTTTTTATTTCTGTTTTCAGCAGCTTGACATTTCATGTGAAATATAGATGGTAGTCACATGAAAGAAAAGCAGCCTACTCCCCGTCCAGCGGCATTCGCCGAGGAAGCCGCAGTCCTCTACGGTTCGGCAGGCGCAGTGGCTCGCGTAAAGCACGGCCTGCCTCTGCGTGAGTTTGATGCCTTGCGCGATTTACTCGATCTCACGGTCGAGGACCTGGCGGTGCGCATCGGCATTTCGCCCGCCACCTTGTCGCGCCGCCGTCGCGAGGCCGATGGCGGTCGCCTCGACCCCGAACACAGCGATCGCCTCATGCGTTATGCGCGGCTTTATTGGCAGGCGGTGCAACTTCTGGAGGGCCACGAGGAATCGGCCCGCGCCTGGCTAAAGCGTCCCGCACGTGCCCTAGATGGTGTCACTCCGCTAGATTTTGCCGATACTGAGGTCGGGGGCCGCGAGGTAGAGACTTTGATCACGCGCCTCGAACACGGCGTTTACACCTGACCATGGCCAAGGCATGGCGGGTAGTTAAGACAATCTACGCGGCAAACCCACTCGACGGCGAGGGCGCACGGCGCGCAGGCGGGCGATGGAACCCCGTCGGCACGCCGGCCCTCTACGCATCCGACTCCCTCGCGCTCGCGATGATGGAAGTGCTGGTGCATTTCGACACCGCCATGCCGATGGCAAGCTACGTCGCCGTGGAGCTGGATATCCCTGATTCGGCTATTGTGAGCGTAAACCCAAACACGATTCCCAGTGGCTGGCCCAAGCTCGACTCCATCCCCGCCTCCCAGCGCATCGGCTATGGAATGCTGGTGATGCGTAACTTGTTCGCTATGGCGGTGCCAAGCGTGGTGGTGCCGCTGTCACTCAACTACGTGATCAATCCCGCTCACGCCGATTTTCCGGCGTGGGCCTCGCAGCAACTTCGTCGCGCGCCGGTCCCCCTGAACTTCGACGCTCGTCTCCTTGGTCAAAAATCGATTCCACAACCTTTTGTTAAAAAATAGGTTACGGACACGCGAAACGGTCCGGTCGGAAACTAAGCCTTGCTCTCGCCGTTTTCGCCCCCTACCCGCTCAAAACCCATGAAGTCCCTTGTCATCGCCGAGAAGCCCTCCGTTGCCGCCGACCTTGCCCGCTGCCTTGGCAAGGTTCCGAAGAAGGGCGATTTCTACGAGAACGACGAGTGGGTGATCTCGTCCGCCGTCGGCCACGTGGTCGAACTCGAGATGCCCGAGGACATTGATAAAAAAAAATACGGCTTCTGGCGCCTTGAGACGCTTCCCATCATCCCGGAAAAATTCGGCCTTAAGCCCATCGAGGACTCCAAGGAGAAATTCTCCCTCCTCAAAAAACTCCTCGCCCGCAAGGACATCGACCAAGTCATCAACGCCTGCGACGCCGGCCGCGAGGGCGAACTGATCTTCGTTTATCTCTACCAGCTCGCCAAGGCCAAGCTCCCCGTGAAACGCGCCTGGATGCAGAGCATGACGACCGATGGCATCCGCAAAGCTTTCGAGAAACTCCGCGACGGCTCCGATCTCTCCGGCCTCGCCGACGCCGCCCGCTGCCGCTCCGAGAGCGACTGGCTCATCGGCATCAACGGCACCCGCGCCCTCACCAAGCGCATGTTCGGCTCTAAAGCCGGCAACGTCGCCTCCGTCGGCCGCGTCCAGACCCCCACCCTCGCCATCGTTTACGCCCGCGAACTCGAAATCCGCAACTTCAAGCCCCGCGCCTTCTGGCGGCTCACCGCGAACTTCCAGGTCACCCAAGGCGCCTATGAGGGCGTTTACCAAAGACCCAACTTCAAGAAGGACGCCGCCAACGACCACGACCGCGCCGACCGCCTCTGGCAACAAGCCGCCGCCGAGGCCGTGCTCGCCGACTGCCA
>JAIYBI010000322.1 GCA_027488595.1 Opitutaceae bacterium
GCGCCAAGCCGCAAGCAAAGCCGCGACTTCCTCGGGCGTGTCGCCGCGCACCAACCCCGCACCGTCGCCCTCGATTTCGCGCCAGATGTTTACCTTGTCGCTGATGAGAACGGGCCGGGCGCAGGCCATTGCCTCGGCTACCGAGATTCCAAAGTTCTCCTGGTGCGAGGCCAGCACGAACGCTTCGCATCCGCGCAAGGCTCCGAATTTGGCCGGCCCGGTGATCATTCCCGGCCAGAGCACCGAACCCGCCGGACAGACCTGCCCGGCCAGGCGAAGCAGGGCTTTGCCGTAGTCGTTCTCAAGTCCCGGGCCCGCGACTACGAGACGCGGCGCGGTTGGATCTGCCGCAGTCCAACGGCCATGCGCAGTGAGCAATGCCTCGATGTTTTTCTTGGGGTGCAGCCGGCCGAGGAAAAGCAGGTAGGGCCGCTCCGCCGCCGCAGGGCAATGGGCGGCCCACGCCGCACGTTGCACGACCGGGTCGCCGCCCGGATCAGCGGTGCCGTAGGCCACCACCCGTTCCTTTACCCGGTAGGGGCGGAACGTGTCTTTCGCCAAGCGGCGTTCTTCTTCGCAGGTGAAGCACACTGCCGCCGCGCCGGCCAACACCCGGCCTTCTCGCAACCACCAGTAAAGCTGCTTTTTGTAATGTTTTAGCGGATACGTGCGGCGGAACCACGGATCGAGCATGCCGTGCGGGAACACAAGGTAGGGTGTATTCGTGCCGCGCAGTGCGAGGTGCGTGCCCCAGCCTTGGTATTGCCAGAGACCATGCACGATCACCGCGTCGAAACGGGTCCGCTCGGTCTTCAGCCACGGAATCAGCTTCGGGGTCGTGCCGTAACCGATTGTTCCGGTCCCCGCGCCGAGCGCGTGCACGGTGAGGGGTTCACCGGCCGCGAGGTCGCCGGGCCGATCAAGAGTCGCGATCTCGACCTGGTGTCCGAGGCTGCGCAGTGCCTCGGTGGAGCGGCGGACCGATTCCGCCGGTCCGCCGGTCTCACCACGCAAGGTGTGCACGATCCGCAACAGACGCAGCGGGCGTTCGTCGTTTGCCGCCGTCATGGTTTCTCCGCTTTTCCTCGGGCAAGGCGCAGCTCGTGGGTCTTCGCCACCGCCAGCAACTCATACACGCCGTGCAATCGCGCGAAGTAGTAGCCCTCGCGCCCGTCCAGAAAGCCGCGCTGCCAGAAATACACGTAGGCGAAGCGCAGCCAGGGGCGGAAGGGCAGCCGCTGCGACCAGGCTTTGAGCCGCCGCCGCCAGCCGACCCGGCCGTGTTGGAGGCTGGCGCCATCTAGCCGTCCCGACACCGCGACGCGGGCCTCCCAGTTGGAGTAGCGGTTGTGTTTTTCCACAAACACTTCGACGGAGGGAAAGGCGTAGTGGTCCATTTCCGAGCGAAGACGCCCGGTTTCTCCTTTCACGATCACGTGTTCGTGGACCTCGTTGTCGCCGCTCGCGGTAGGCGCGTCGGTGATCTTTTCGTAGCGCCCGAGGGCGTGGCGGAAGAGGCGCAGGTTCCAGTTCGGATAATACGCGTGCCGCAGCCATTTCCCCATGAACATGAAACGACGGTTGATCCAATACCCGGCGACCGGGTGAGCCGCGTCCTCCACGATGGCGCGGAGCTCCGTTTCCGTCTCCGGCGGCAAAACCTCGTCGGCATCGAGAATAAAAACCCATTCGTGGCGGAAGCGCAGGTGTTCCAGCGCCCAGTTTTTTTTCTTCGGCCAGGTGCCGTTGAAATCGAACTGCACGACCTGCGCTCCGGTCGCCTCGGCCAGCGCGGGCGAACCGTCTGTGCTGTGCGAGTCCACCACCCACACCTCGTCAGCCCACGCGACCGAAGCGAGACAACGCGTCAGGTTGGCGGCCTCGTTCTTGATCGGAATAAGGATGGAAACGGGAACTTTTTTCACGGCGGAAAGCACGGGTTTGAAGGCTCTAGGCCCTGACGAGCGACTTAAAATCTTCGATGAAGCGCGCGGCGATGGTCGGCAGAGCGTGGCTTTGCCGCACTTCGGTTACCACTGGGCGGAGCGCCTGCGCTTCGGTTCCGGATGCCAGCGCCAGCGTCGCCGCGAGGCGCTCCACCCGGTCCGGCCCGGCATGGGCGAAAACGTAACCGTTGCGACCGTGGCGCAGGTAGTCGCGAAAACAGGCCAGGTCCGACACCACCGGGATGCAGCCCCACGCCATCGCCTCCAGCGGCGCGACCGGCATCGCCTCGCCGGCGGCGTCGAGCGACGGGTAAACGAAGACGGACGCCGTGCGGTAGTGGGCTTCGAGCTTCGCCGCGTCATAGATCGGACCCACCCAGGCGATGTCTGGCCTCGCGTAGCGAGCGAGCACGCCGCGCCACCAAGCCTCGCCCCCGCCGCCCCGGGCTGCGTCTGAAGGACCGACCAAGGTCAGGCTCGCGCCGTCCGGCAAGGAACCCGCGTCCTTCGCCTGCGTAAAGGCCTGCAGCAACAACTCCACTCCTTTCGCCGGGTGAATGCGGCCGACGAACAAGAACCGTCCGTGTTCGTTTCGTAGCGGCGCGGGTGCGTCGGTGGTGAAAGGCAGCGGATTCGGGATCACACGCACGCGCGCGGCGAGGTTGGGTGCCTCCGCCATGATCGCATCCGCCACGGTTTGCGAGCAGGCCCGCAGGCGCGCCGCCCGCCCGTAGAGGCGCATCTGGCCCTTCGGCCTTCGCTCCACGCTCACGTAGATCGCCCCCTGCGCGCGGCGGGCAAGCAGCGGGGCCCAGAACGTGTTTGTCACCAGGATATCCGCCGCAGGTGCCGCCGCCAGGGCGCGCCGGGTGTAGAGCAGGTCGCGCCACTTCAGCCGTAGCGTGCCGGATGGTTGGTCGTAGCCAGCAACGCGGAGGTGCCGCACCCCGTTCCGTTCTTCGGTGGCGGGCAGTTCGGGCACCGCGCGGGAGATGTGGGTGACGTGGTGACCCGACCGGGCGAAATCCTCGGCTAGTCCGCACCAGAGCTTCTCCACCGCGCCTCCGCGCACCGGCGGCACGGGAAAAAATGCGCCTTGAAGAATCGTGATGCGCAGCGGAGACCTCGCCGGCGCTCTCGAGTGCTGGTTGGTCGCTTCGTTCATTCGTCGTCCTTCAACCAAGTGGTGACCGCCGCGTTAAAGCGAGCCTCGCCCGCTTTGTATTCAAATTCAGGCGACAACGGACGCAGTGCGAAGGCGGCGCCTTCCTTTGCAATCCGTGAAAGCAGCGAAACGAGTTCCACTGGCGTCTCCGGGGAAAACAACAATTCGGGGTGCGGCCACACCTCGGGAAGGGCGGCCGCCCGTGCGGCGAGGAGCGGTGTGCCCGTCGCCGCCGCCTCGATCGCGGGATAACCGAAGCCTTCGTAGCTGCTCGGGCAGATGGCCAGCTCGGCGAGCCGGTAGAGCGAGGGCAGGGACTCCTCGGCAACGAAGCCCGGCCGCAGGATGCATCCCGCGACATGCTCGCCGAGCTCGGCTAGCACCGTGTTCAGCGGGCCGGTGTATACGGTGTCCCTCTCCGGCCAGCTGCCCGCGAGCACCAGCGGAGGTGTCTCGGGAACCCGGGCGAGCGTCGCGGCGTAGGCGCGGAGCAAGAGCGGCAGGTTTTTGTTGCGTCGAAAGCCGCCGCAATAAAGCCAGAAGCGGGGTGGTAAATTGAGTTTGATGCGCACGCTTTCGATCTGTGCGGAGCCAGGCGTCGCCTCGAAGCCGCGGGGCAGCCAGTTCGGCACCGTCAGCACTTGTGGCGACTTGAGCCCGTGCAGCGTTTCAAGCTCGCCGGCGGTGAAGCGCGAGACCGCGAGCACCCGGCTGCGGCGCAGTTGGCGCACGCAGAGCTTGCGGCCCCGGCCTGTGCGCCCGCCGCGAGCCGGATCGCCA
>JAIYBI010000022.1 GCA_027488595.1 Opitutaceae bacterium
CAAGACGACCTTCGCCATAATCCACTTTGGTCCTCTTGTTCCACGAGCTGGCAAACGCTTTACCACTCCAACCCTGAAGTTTCTGTTTACCGAAAAGTTGAGCGCGAGGATCTTCCAAGCCGACGGCGGGCTTATCGCTAAATGCGATGCCCTCCAGAGTCCAGTCACCCCAATGGCCCTCCTCGAAGTCGGCGAAGACGATCGTTCCATTTGCAGATGATAGCGAAGGCATCAGCACGGCAAGTGCGGCCGTGAATAACAAATGTTTAGTATTCATGTTTTCGTTTTGCAGATTGGGTTTTAGCTATACTTTAAATTGACTTGGAGAGTTTGGGCGGCGGAAAGGGTGATATCCTCCGGCAACGCAAGCGTTGAGGTGCCGTCGGCAAAAGTGAGGCGGGTAACTAGGTTTTTCCCATTCACTTCGAGGGTCGCTGAAACGGGTTTTGAGTCCGTGGCGAGGCTGATCGAGCGCAGGCGAAGCGTGCCCCATTTCAGGGTGATTTCCGCATTCAATTTTCCGCCTTCTGTGGTTTGTTTAAAACTTCCCCAACCCTCCGCAGCGGTGAAAGCGGCCTTGAAGTTTTCCGGCGTGAGCTTGGGCGCGAAGCCCATGTGGCCGGCCGGCCCGTTGTAGGTAAATCCGCAGGCGGCGAGGAAGACGCCGTAGCTGGCCATGGAGCGTGCGTAGTGATCGCCGCACTCGACTTCGTTCCAGGGGTTGCGTTTGGAGCCGTGGTAGCGGTCGTGGACAGAGCGTTCGATGGCGAGACCCTGTTTGACCAACTCGCTGCCCGGCGTTCCTTCCCAGATCATGTGGCCAGCGACCTGGTGCTCGAAGCCGTTCATGCACTCGTTAAAGTAGTAGTCGAAGCCTTTGGTCACGCGAAGCGCATCGCCGCGGGGCCAGGCGCACATCAACGTGCCGGCCTCACCGGGCATGGCATACCAGCGGCCCTTCGGGCGCTTTTCGCGATAAGGCCCGACATCCGGCGTGAAGTTATATTTCCAGATCGCGTTGAGCGCCTCCTTGGTTTTGTCCTCCGGCAACACGCGGTCGAGGCCCACTTGGAAGGCCCAACCTTGGCCGAGCACTTGATCGATCAAACAGCCGTTGTAGGAACCCACGTGCTCAAGTTTATCAGGGTCATGGATTTGCTCGAAATACTCGCCATTCCAAAACGTTTTGACGAAGTTACTTTTTCCGGCGGCGACGAAGGTCTTGCAGGTTTCTGCGAAGGCGGTGTCGCCCATGAGGAGCGACATTTGTTGACCGGCTTCCGTGGCGGCTAGTCCGAGGCTGGTGATCCAAGGGATTTTGCCATACCAAGTGCCGTCGAGCGTGTTGGCCTGCGGCTTGTCAAGGATGCCGTCAGAATTAGTATCGAGGGACATGAGCCACTGCGTGGCTTTTTTGATTTGGGGCCAGTTGCGCTCAAGAAAGGCCGCATCAGGAGAGACGAGATAATCCCGATAGGCTCGTAAAATAGTGCCCGCCTGGCCGTCAACCGCTTGGTTGCGCCCGATATCGCCGCGAAACCCGATGATGCCGCTATTCACATCGAAACCTACCGCTGGATTGAAGTCCACGCGGTCACGCAGCAGGATGTCGAGCTCCGGAAACAGTCTCCCCATGGCCTGTTCATAGTGCCAGACGTGGGTGCAGGTGCCGCCGCAGCAGCCAACCCCCTCCCAACCGTAGAATCGTCCATTGGTGAAGCGCTGACAGGTGGAGGTGGCGAGGATGGATGCGTTAAGCATCGTGCGATCCAGAAGCCAGTAGGGCAGCGAAGAGTCATACCAGTTGTCGCGCCAAAGTTTGGTGCCGGCGATCAGCCGTTCTGCGTTCTTGGCCATGAAGTCGACGACCATTGCAGCGGACTTGAATTGTGTGGCGTAGTGGCGACCCTTTTCAACGCGCGTTTTTTGGGTGGGTGCCTGTCCGGCATCAAACGTGAGCGGGAAGACTAGATTCGGGAAATGCCACGCGAGGACAAAATCCACCACGGCTGATTCCCCGGGTGCGAGTGACAAGGTGCGGACGACTGAGCCCACCATCTTATCGCCTTGGTTTTTGCCGACCTTGCGCTCGGCCTCAGTTCCGGCGGGGGCAGGACTGAAGCAAGCCGTGGTTGATACACCTGCGAGGAGCGGGTTCACGCGATCCGTCGGCAAAGGGTTGAGAAGACCAAGGGCAAGCGAGCCGACATCGGGTTGTTCCGAGGCGGTTCCCTTCACCAGCGGCGATTCGTTGCTGAACTCGATCTGGTCGACTTCGATATGGCCCCATCCGGCCTGAGTATCATCGAGAATTTCAAGAACCGCCGTTTTTCCCCCCAGCTCGCTGACGTCCCAACTCGCCAAACTCATAGTATCGGAGTTTGATCCCGTCGCGTTGCGAATGGCTCTTCCGTCCACGATAAGGTTGATTCCGGCCCTGATGGTCCCGTCTTGCTGCATATGATTTCCTCCGCCGATGAGGAAATTGATAAAGCGACGCTCGATCTTGAAAGGTTCCGAGGTGAGCTTTCCCGTGGCTCCGTCGCCCGCAAAAGCGTAGGAATTCGCCAGGCGTTGTCCTTGGAAACCGGTGAGTTTTTGTTCTTTGCGCGGAGCCCCCTCGGTGGGGCCCGGGCCGAATGCCGTTCCCTCCACCTTCCATTTTTCCCAACCCGTGCGTTCAAAATCCTCGAATACGATGGGTGGGAGGCCCGCCGAGCGGTTCGATGTGGCAACCTCACGGAAGCCGCACTCCAGCAGGACAGCGCCATTCGCTTTGGCCGCTCGATTTGTGCGAAAGACTGGAAAAAGTTGGCCGGTTTTTCGTGCGACCACGTTTTCCATCCATCCACCCAACTCCGCTTTGATTGAGAATGATGCGGTGTTTTTCACCGTAAATCTCATGACAGTGGCCGGAAGGCTGGAGTCCGCGAGGGCGAGCGGGATGAACGGCGAGAATGCCTCCAGGGTGACGTGGAGAGGAAACGCTGGGTCGGCGTAAGTCACCGTGCCGATCGGGTATTCCCCGCAAAACGTGAAGCCGGGGAATCCAGTCACATTCAGCGGACGGATCTCCGGGGGCGCACCAGAGATTATGGAAATAGCAAAACCCTGATCCAATTGCCCATTGGGCACCACGGGATCCTTGTAGTTGGCGATTTTCGTGAAACGCAGATCGTTGAATATATCCCAATGCCAGAGTTGCCCGTCGCCGCCGAGGTAGAGCTGACCAGCGCAGATGCCCCCAACGGGCATTCCGATGTATTTCAGATGGGAACCGCGGTAAACCGTCGGGGTGCCCCGCGCGAAGAGCGATTTTACCCATGCTTCACTCAGTTTTTTATCAACGGGAACAAGCTTAGAAAAATCCCCCGGCTCGAAAGGGCCGGCCATGATCATTCGAGGCAGGAAAAACGCGCCCGCCGCAGCAAGAGATACCGAGCCAATAAAGCTTCGGCGAGAAACCGGCGCGATTTCACCACAGCATCCGGGTGTGCTGCAGCAGGAATCGAGGCTTTTGGTTTCGAGCGGCGTGTTTTCAGGAATCATGGTGGGCTTTTTAGCGCGGGGAGTTTAAGCGCTACGGTTTAATGCTTTTCACTACAGCATCATCGCCGCCGACAGGTAGGAGAACGATAAATGAGGCCTTGCTATTCATGGATGCGCATCGTCACCGGGCTTCATCGGCCTTTATATAAACATGCAGGGTCTGACCGGCCTGGAGGGTAAGCTCCTCCGCCAGAATCAGCGTGGATGTGCCGTCGGCGTAGCTAAGATCGGCGGCGAGGTTTACCCCGTTCGCTTCGACGATCGCAGACCTTGGTTTTGCATCCGTGGCGAGGCTGATCGAGCGCAGGCGAAGCTTGCCGACCTTCACGGCAATTTCGGCTTTGTGCAGCCCCCCGTCCAATCGTCGTTTGAAGCTTCCCCAGCCCTCGGCGGCGGTGAAGGCGGCCTTAAAGTCGTCAGGGGTGATCCTCGGAGCGAAACCGATTTTCCCAGCCGGACCGTCGTAATCGAAACCGCACAAGGCGAGAAACACGGCGTAGGATGCCATGGCGCGGGAGTAGTGATTGCCGGCCTCAGGCTCGTTGAAAGGGTTACCTTTTTTTGGACTTTCGGGCTGATGCCGATCGTGGACGGCTCGAGCCACGACCAGACCCTCGGCGACCATGCCCTCATAGATAAGGTGGGAGGCAAAGGCGTGCTCGAAGCCGCTCATCGTCTCGTTGTAAAAGCCCTGATGAAATAAGTTGCCGGAGTTCCAAATACGGCCGGGCATTTTGCCATCGGGGCGATACGAGCCCTCGGGAAAGGTTGCCATCAGCGTGCCGGCATTGCCCGCCACGGAAAACGGGCGGCTCGGCTTGTTTTCGGGTTGGGAATAATACGGGCCGAGATCCTCGAAGTAGTTGTGTTGAAAAATGGAAGCCAGCGCGGCCTTCGTTTCCTTGGCGGGCAAAATCCTGCCGAGACCGACTCGCCACGCCCACTGCTGGCCGAGAACCTGATCGATGTGGCTGCCATCGTAGGAGCCCGGACGCCATTTTTCCGCCTCGGGCGAAAGGTGGATGAAACGCTCACCATTCCAGAGTTTCTCGACGAAGGCGATTTGCCCCTTGGCCACACGTTCGCGGCACTCCTTCGCAAATTCATCATCTCCGGCAATCCCTGCCATTTTCCCGGATGCGGTCACGGCGGCGAGCCATAGGCTGGAAATCCAGGGGCTCGGTCCGGCGATGTCTTCGTCGAGCGTGTGGTGGGTGACGCGGTCCGGCAGGTTGTCGCCGTCGCTGTCCTGGGCAAAGAGCCATTGCGTCGCCAACTTGATCTGCGGCCAGTATTTTTTGACGAAGTCGTGGTTTGAGGACGTGAGGTGGCCCCGATACGAACGAAGAATGATGCCGCACTGACCATCGATGGAGGCCCAATGCTGGTATCCGGGGCCGAAAAGCACTGGCTGCTTGGGCAGCGGATCGAAGGAGCCCGGCTGGCCATCGATCCGCATCGGGATGCTGCCGTCGCTCTTGATCCCCACTCCCGGGGCAAAATCGGCCTGGGTGCGTAGTGACATCTCCAGCTCCGGGAACAGGCGCCCGGCTCCCTCGTCGTAGTGCCAGACATGGTTGCAGGTGCCAATAAAGGCATGCACCCCCTCGAATCCGTAGAACCGGCCGTCCCCAAAACGATAGCAGGTGCTCGTCGCCAAAGTGGAGAGATTTGCGATCGTGCGGTCGAGCGCCCAGCGCGGCAGCGTCGAGTCATACCAAGTCGTCCGCCAGAGGTCGGTGAGGCGGACGAGGTTCAATCCGTCCGCAGCGAGCTTGTCCGCCACGGCAGCGGCGGAGCTGAACCGGGAGGCATACCAGCGCCCGCTGCCCTGCAGTTTCCCCCAATCGACCAATTCGAGATTCGGAAAATGCCAGGCAACCGCGAAGGTGAATGCGCGCGATTCGCCGGGCTTGAGCACAAAGGGTGCGGTGATCGCACCGACCTGCGATTCACCGAGCGGAATCTCTGCGGGGGCCAGGGTGGGCGTCGCGCCTGCCCTCAGGTCGCCGCCCACAGATGGCTGCGCGGACGCATCCGCCGGCGGTTTAAGCAGCAAAAAGGCCATGGTTCCGAAATCAGCGCGGCTCTTGAGAGGTCCGAGGTTGGCATCAGTCAATTCGACCTGATCTAGCAGGATTCCCTCTTTCGTGCTGTTGTCGGTGACCACCAGACGACCCGCTTTCCCCTGAAGATCGCGCAGATCCCACTGGACGCTCTTGAACCTCTTGTTTCCGCTGCCTTTTGCGCTCCGAACTGCCTTTCCTTCAACAAGCAGCTCAACCTTTAGGTTTTCGCCGTCGTTGCCATAGGCGGCCTTGAATCGAAGGATGTCGCGATCAATCGGGAACTCCGGCGACTCCAACACCCCGAGTGACTCAGGGCCTCCTTGGAACGAGCTGGCGCAGGCGCTGCCCGTCGCGTTTTCCGGCGTGACTTTTAGAGCGGACAACGCTGTCGGGGACGAACCGAAAGCCGCGCCGGTCGCTTTCCAACCCATGTAGTCGGTCGTTTCAAAATCTGCCAGAAGGGTAGGGGAACGCACCGTGGAGCTTTGGCTCTCTGCGGCGGGCAGCGCGGAGAAGTCGATCGCCAGCGCGCCAGTAAGCTTACGCACGGACGCCGTTCGGAGCCCTTCCTCGCTGCGACCGGAGTGGATCGCGACCCCGTTTTCAAGCCAGCCCAAAACATCCCCGGAAACCTCTTCCGAGCCGTTGTTTTTTACGGTGAGCCGGAGGAAGGTCGCGGGAATCCCGGAAGCTGCCGCATCCAGCGGCACAAAGGGTGCGATGCCCTCCAGCGTGATGTCGAGCGGGGGCTTTCCGTCCCCTTTATAGCGAACGATACCCGCTGGGTATTCCGCCGTGAAGGTGGTTTCCGGGAAATCTTTCAGGGTCAGAGGAAAGGTTTTCACCGTTCCCGCCGCATCGCGCAGCCTGACCGCGAAGCCCTGCTGGAGCATCCGGCCGGGGTCGGCAAACTTCCGCAGCAGCGGGTTGTCGCCGAAAGAGCGCACGTTCATGATATCCCACAGGCCCAGGCTGCCATCGCCGTTGAAGTAGAGCTGGCCGGCCGCGATGCCGCCCACCGGCATGGCGATCCGCATTAAGGCCTCGCCCGAGTAGTGCCGCGCTTCGCCCCGTTCGGCGAGAGATTGTAGCTGTTCAGCGGCAGGGAGGAGCGTGGCGGGAGGACGTTCGTTGCTTCCGTTTGCCGAAGCTGAAAAACCAATGGTCATGAAAAGGAGGCTTAAAATCGGGTAAAGTGTGGCCATTTATAATAAGGATAGTTACCGCGATTTATCGTTGGTA
>JAIYBI010000376.1 GCA_027488595.1 Opitutaceae bacterium
AGCGGTAACGGTTCGCTGACCAAAACAGGCGTCGGCACCTTGTCTATTTCCGCCCCGGCCTATGCCGGCAATACGACGATCTCGCTGGGTAGGGTTCTTCTTGGTGCAGCCAATGCCGCCAACGAGGCCTCGACTGTCAGCATCGCCTCCGGAGCGGTCTTGGAGCTGAATTTCGCCGGCACCGATACGGTGGATAAACTCTTCTTGAACGCGACGCAGCAGCCAGCCGGCACCTACACCTCCGCCCATGCCTCGGGTTCGTTCGCGGGCGCTGGTAGCCTTGTGGTCACCTCCGGGCCTGTAGTGAGCGATACAACGCCTCCCGCTGCGCCCACCGTTTCCTTGCTCGCCGCCTCCGACACCGGCTCCAGCAGTAGCGACCTCATCACTAATTTGACCACGCCCACCATCGTTGTCGTCCTCAATGGCACCGGCCCCACCGCTCCCCTCGCAGGCGACGTGGTGAAGCTCTTCAACGGTGCCACCCAAGTCGCCTCCGCCACCCTCGTGACCGGCGATATCAGCACAGGCTCGGTCAACCTCACCTCCAGCGTCCTGGCACCCGGAAGCCTCCCCCTCACCGCCACGGTGACCGACGCCGCCAACAACGTCTCCACCGCCAGCAACACGCTCACTGTCACCTTGGATACCACGGCTCCCGTCATCGCCGCCGCCGCTCCCGTCTCCAGTGACTGGGGTTCGAGCTACAGCGATGTTACACCGATCGCCACGGATGCGATTCCCACCAACCCCGTGGTCATTACCACCGGTTCGGTGAATATCGCAAAGCCCGGTGCCTACGTCCTCAGCTACAATGCCCAGGACACCGCCGGCAACAATGCAGTGCAGGTTCAGCGCACCGTCACGGTTTCCATCGCCAACGCCAATGTCGTGGGTGCGGATGGCCTTACTCCGCTCATGCGCTATGCTCTCGGTGCCAACGGCCCGAGCGACACCGTGCAGGTCCCTGCGGTGAGCGCTACCTCCACCACGCTCTCGCTCACCGCGGTGGTGCGCACCGACGACCCCAAGCTCACCGTCCTCGGCACAACGAAGACTGATCTCGCCAGTGGCTCATGGGTCACTACCGGCGTGAGTGGAAGCCCGGCTGGAAGTGGAACCGGAACTCCCCTCTCCCCGGGCCGCGAGACCAAGGTTTATACTGTCACCACCGGGACCAGGACCTTCCTGCGCCTCGAGGCCACGCTCGCTCCGTAACGGTAGAATTAGCCGACATCCCTAGTCAGTCGGTCAACGCCGGGGCCTTCGGGCCCCGGCGTTTTTGTTGGGTTCTTCGATGTTTCCGGTGGCTAGTTTGCGCGCTCATACCAGATTCCCCAACCTTTTAGATTTTAACCACGGACTCCGCAGAGCGGGACGGATGGACACGGATAAGGATGGGGTTGTTTGAATACGTGTTCATCTGTGTCCATCCGTGGTTAACTCATTCCTTTAAAAGTGAGTTTCAGTTATAGTTTTTAAGAAAATGCCCTAAACGTAGGTGTCGGCCAGGGAGCGGGTGGTGAGTTCGCGCAGGAGTTTTTCGCGGGCGGCGGGGCGCTCGAAGGTCACTAGCACTTCCTTTTTCTCGCGCGGGTAGAGGTCGAAGCCGTTGTCCGTCGCGGTGAAGGCGCGCAGCCCGAAACCAAAGTCCACCGCGTGCTGAAACACGCCGGATTGCAGGGTGAGCAGCGCCCGGGTGCGCGAGAGCAGGCGGAGCGTGGTTTTTACCTTGGCCCTTGGCAGGGTGAGGAAACGCGGCGAGGTCAGGAAGACGCTCTTCTCGCTCACCTTAGCGCCCTCCACATCAAGAGCGATGCGCAGGTAAAGGTGGTCGCGCCCATGCGCGGCCATGGGCGCGGCGAGGTCGAGAGTCTTTTGGTTCACGCTCTCTCCGGGACGCAGAATGACGTTTTTTTTGCCGTCGAGCAGGATGCGGCCATCGAGGTGGAAGAGATCCCAGCGCAGCACGGCCTTCGCAGATTCGGGTGCGTCGTAAACGGTGTAGAGGTGAACCTCGCGCACGGTGGTGCGGCGATAGTTTCCGACGATCGCAGTCTCGTCGCCGGGGACGTGGGCGGAAACGAGGGCAGGGGCGTTAAAGCGGCGGGCGGCGTAGTGCAGCGCTTTCCAGCGACCGGTGTATTCGATGGAGCTCCAGGAGGCGACCGGCCAGCAGTCGTTGAGCTGCCAGTAGATCGCGCCCATGCAACGGGGCATGAGGCGGCGGTAGTGCTCGACCCCCGTCTGCATGCAGTAGGCCTGGTTGAGCTGAGAGAGGTAGATCAGGTCTTCCTGCGATTTTGGCAGACGGTAGCGGCGGGAAACGTAGTCGAGGATGATCTGGTTGCCGGCACGGTTTTTCTGATGGTTCTCCATCGTCGGGCCGAAAACATTCGTATCGCCGGGCGGGCAGAAGGTGGCGTTGGTCTGGGGCGAACTGTAGCTCTGCATGCCGAACTCGGAGCAGAAGCGAAAAGCCCACTTCTCGTAATCCTTCACCGGATGGCGGGAGTGCCAGACGTCCCAGAAGTGGGTGTCGCCCGATTTCTCGCCGAGGGCGTGGCCGTTTTCAAAGGTGCCGCGCCACTCCGAGCTGGGCCAATAAGCGGTCACCCCATCGTGAGCGGCGACGGCGGCGGGCAGGGTCTGGTGAAAAATCGCCTCATAGCCGGCGCGCAGGGAGGGGTTGTCGCGCAAATGCCCGCCGTTGATTTGAACGAGCTCGTTGTTGCCGCACCAAAGCGCGAGGCACGCGCGGTGGTGCAGGCGGCGAACCTGGTGCCGCGCCTCGATGCGCACGCTCTCGATGAAGGCCTCATCCGAGGGATACAGGCTGCACGCGAACATGAAATCCTGCCACACCAGCAGGCCGAGTTCGTCGCAGAGATCATAAAAATCCTCGCTCTCGTAGATGCCCCCGCCCCAGGCGCGCACGCAGTTCATGTGGGCGAGCACGGCGGCGCGCAGATCGCGCCCGTAGCGCTCGCGATCGAGCGTGGTGACAAAGCTGTCCGCGGGGATCCAGTTCGCGCCTTTGATAAAAACCGGACGGCCGTTAACCACGATGCGGAAGGCCTCTCCCCACTGGTCGGGCGAGCGATCAAGCACGATGGTGCGCAGGCCGATGCGGCGGCGGAGCGTGCCAAGATCGCGCCCGGAGGAGGTGCGGGCCGAAACTGCGACATCGTAAAGCGGTTGCTCGCCCTG
>JAIYBI010000201.1 GCA_027488595.1 Opitutaceae bacterium
CACCGGCACCCTCGCCCCCGGCTTTACCGACGTCTGGCCCGAGATCGTCGAGCCCTACTCCTGCCCCGCCTCCCCCTACTGGTGCGCCAAGGGCTTCGCCCCGCTCCTCCTCCCGCCCGACCACCCTTTCTGGACCGACCCCGAGGAACCCCTCCCCGCCGAGTCCCCCGCCGGCTTCGTCCGCATCATGCCCCCCGCCGTCGGCCTCATCTCCCGCTCCCTCCCCGGCGGCGAGGTCGAGCTCCTAAACGCCGGCTCCATGGTATCCAACGGACAACTACGCTACGGCGCGTGGAAATGGTCCAAGCTCTCCTACCGCACCGCCACCGGCTTCTCTTTCTCCTTCCCCGAGCCCGCCACTTGGTCGGCCGACGGCGCCCTCGTCGCCCGCCTTGCCGACGGCCGCGTCTTCGGCCGCCACTCCACCGTCACCGTCGAGCTCTCCGCCGATCACCTCGGCTTCGCCACCAATCTCGGCCATAAATCCGGCCAGGCCAACGTCGGCGTCGAAACTTTCGTCTTCTGGCGCGCCGGCTGGCTGCTCCACGTCCACCACGTCTCCCCCCGCCAGCCCGTCACCCTTACCCTCGGCGGCTTTTCCCTTCCCCTCACCAATCCCGCCGTCCAGCGCGCCGCCTCTGCCGCGCAAGGCGCGGCACCCTCCGAAGCCTTGGCGAAGGAGGGCGCCACCGTCCTCTCAGCCGTCTCCCCCGACGCCCGCGCCACCGTCCTCCAGCTCCTTAAACCCGCCTCCGCCACCCCCGTCTGGGACGAACGCCTCGACGACTCTTCTGCGCGCCGCCACACCCACGCCCCCTATCACGCCACCCCTGTATTCGAGTTCCCCTTACAATCCGCTTCCTTCGTTCTCGCCGCCCTTTCCTATTCCGGCCCCTCCGACTCCTCCTCCGCCTGGCACCCCGTCGCGCTCGCGGCCACCGACTGGCACCTCCGCCACCCCGTCCTCGGCGACTGGCGTATCAACCATTGGTCCCTCCCCTCCGTCCCCGTCTGACCCCTCATCCTTGCTCCGCTTTCATCCCTCTCCCCAGGCCCTTTGCCCCATGCATAAACTTCTCCGCCTGCTCGCCGTCCTCGCCCTCGCCTTCACGCTCGCCGCCCACTCGGCTCTCCGCGCAGAAGACGCCGCGACCACCGCCGCCCCCGCCGCCCCTGTCTCGTTTCCCGACGCCGAGACCCACATCTACCGCGCCGCCGCACCCGAACCCGTGCGACTCCACGTTTTCAAACCCAAGGATTGGAAGCCCTCCGACAAGCGCCCCGGCTTCGTCTGGTTCTACGGCGGCGGTTTCGTTCGCGGCACCACCGCCCAGTCTGCCGGTTGGGCCCGCCGCGCCGCCAAGGACGGCATGATCGGCATCGCCCCCGACTACCGCACCGTCTCCCGCTGGCCCGACGTCAACGCCTCTCACTGTGTCGCCGACGCCCGCGCCGCCCTTCGCTGGGTCCAGGATCACGCCTCCGAACTCGGCCTCGACCCCGAGCGCATCGTCGTCGGCGGCTCCTCCGCCGGCGGCCACCTCGCCCTCTGGACCGCCATTACCAAATCGCCCCCCGGCCTCCCCGAGTCCGAGGCCCCCCTCTTCAAACCCGCCGCTCTCCTGCTCTCGTGCCCCGCCGCCGACACCTCAAAAACCTCCGGCATGCGCGGCGACCGTTTCAAGCTCCTCCTTCCCGGCTTCGACCCCGACTCCTACTCCCCCTTGCAAAACCTCGACGCCAAGATGCCGCCGACGCTTCTCATCCACGGCGACGCCGATGTCACCGTCCCCTACGCCCACGCCGTGGCCCTCCACAAGGCCCTCACCGCCACCGGCAACGAATGCGAATTCATCACCGTCCCCGGCGGCACCCATAAGTTCTCCACCGAGCTCCCCGAATGGAAGGCAAAGGTCCCCATTCTCCAAAAAGCCTTCCTCGAAAAACACGCCCTCCTCCCCGTATCCCCCCAATAACTACACTCGCCGTCTTCATTCCTGCACCCTTCCGTCTCTCAGGTCTCAGGTTTCAGGTCTCAGCCCTCCTCAGCCCCCCTCCCACCATGTTCTTCCGCTCCCTCCTCGCCGCGCTTGTCGTCTCCGCTCCGTTCGCCGTTACGGTTTTCGCCTCACCGCCTGCCTCCGCCACTCAGGCTTCCTCCGACCCCGCCTCCCTCGTCCCCGCCCGGGCTCCGCGCACCCTCGTCCTCGCGGGCCGCGCCGATGAGTTCCGCGCCTATGTCACCACCGGCCCTGGCCGCGTGGCTTTTGAGAAACTCCGCTCCGATTTCGACGCCGACTTTCTAAACCTAAAATTCCCCGTCGAACCCAAAACCTACGGCGACCCCGAACCCAAAAACCGCGACTCCGACAAAGCCGACAAGTGGCGCGCCGACCAAGACACCGCCGGCCTCATCTCCGGCGTCGCCGAGGCCGGCGCTCTCCTCTGGCTCGGCACCGGCGACACCCGCTACCTCGCCAAATCCAAAGACTTTCTCCTCCGCGCCTGCGCCTGGAGCCTCGACCCTTCCGGCTGGCCCAAGGGCCCTACTCTCGGTGCTACCGACGTTTTCTACAACGACGAGGCCCACTTCCGCCTTTGGCGAAAGCTGCCCCTCGTCTACGATCTCCTCCGCGCCGAGTTTACCGACGCCGAACGCGCCCGCATCCTCGGCCACTTCGCCGAGCGCGGCCGCCGCTCGGTCGAGTTCATCCGCCAGGGTCGCGTCGAGAAGGCCGAGAAAAACTCCCTCGCCGGCAAACCCGCCTCCCACCCGATCCGCTTCATGGCCATGACCGGCCTCACCGCCCTCGCCCTTTGGGACGACCTCCCCGACCAGGCCCGCGATTGGTGGAACCTTTCCTACACATTTTACCGCGACCGCTTCCCCGCTTGGGGCGGCGACGACGGCGGCTGGGCCGAGGGCATCGCCTACTGGCGCGGCACCATGGAGCACGCCTCCTTCCAAGATGCCCTGGTGGCCATCGGCGACCCCCTTGCCTACAACACCCCCTTCTGGCGCAACACCCCCTACTTCCAAATCTACAACGTCCAGCCCTACCGCCACACCGGCTTCGGCGACCTCTCCAACGCCGGCAAATTCGACATCGAGCCCCGCACCGCCGAGTTCCTTATCCATCTCTCCCGCGTCCTCCACGACGGCCGTCTCGTCACCTATGCCAACCAGGCCGCCTCCACCGAGAGCGCCGCCGAATCCGGCCTTAAAAACCTCAACCGCACCTACCCCACCGCCGCCGAGTTCCTCGTGCGCAACTTCACCGTCTCCCGCATTCCCGTCCCTCCCGCCGCTCCCCTCGACGATCTCCCGCCCTCCCGCCACTTCGCCGATGTCGGCTGGGTCTCCATGCACTCCGCCCTCGGCCACCCCGCCGACGATATCCACATCACTTTCAAATCCTCCCCCTACGGCTCCTTCAGCCACTCCCACGCCGACCAAAACGCTTTCATCCTCAACGCCTATGGCGAGAACCTCGCCATCAACTCCGGCTACCGCGAGTTCCACCGCTCCCCCCACCACTCCGGCTGGACCTGGCAGACCAAATCCAAAAACGCCCTCCTCCTCGACGGCAAGGGCCAGAAGCCCCAGGAGATCACCGCCACCGGCCGTATCCAAAACTACAAGACAGGCCCGCGCTACACCTGGGCCACCGGAGACGCCACCGCCGCCTATCAATCCATGCAGCCCGAGGGCCGCGTGAAATCCGTCCTCCGCGACCTCGTCTTTATTGACCAACGCTACCTCGTCATCCGGGACCGCGTCGAACTCGCCACCCCCGCCAAGCTCACCTGGCTCCTCCATGCCGAGCGCCCCATCACTTGGGACGCCTCCTCCGCCACCGCCACCATCCGCGCCGCCAAAGCCACCCTCACCACCCGCCTGCTCGCCCCTGAGGGCGTGAAGTGGAAGGCCCGCGTGAAGGACAAATTCGACGTCCCCGTGGACCCCAAATACACCGGCGGAGGCGTCGCCGGCTTCGGCGAGACCGGCGCCTGGGAAGAGCAAAGCCACCTCTTGGCCGAGACTGTCACGCCGGGCGCTTCCCACCTCGTGTTCGCCGTGCTTTGGCCAGAGCGCAACGGCCTCCCTGCGCGCCCCCTCGAAGCCGTCCTCACCCCCGAGGGCAAGGTCCGCATCACCCGTCCC
>JAIYBI010000386.1 GCA_027488595.1 Opitutaceae bacterium
AACCCGAGCAAGCCGCCGAGCAACCAACGCAACTCCGGATCTTGGGGGATAAAAGCGTTCATAAATCAGTCCTTTCCGGCCTCCGGCTCCGGCCCCAGACCCTGCACCGCCACCCGCGCACGCGCCAGGAACACGTCCTTCGTCTCGCCTTCCGCCAGACGCAACGGATCCCCAAATGTAACCGAGCACAGGATCGGCACCGCCAGCACCTCGCCCTTGGGCAGCACCCTGTTCAGGTTTTCGATATAAACCGGCACCAACCGCGCCGCCGGACACCGCTGGGCGATGTGAAAGAGCCCGCTCTTAAACGGCGCAAGCGCGCCGCCTTCAAAACGCCCGCCTTCGGGAAACAAGATCAGGCACTCGCCCCGCTCCAGCACCGGCACCATCTGCTCGACCGGGTTGTTGGCGCGCGTCACCTGTTTGCGCTCGATCAAAACCGCGCGAAACACGCTGCCAGCGAGCCAGCGCCGCACCGGGCCGCCCAGCCAGTAATCCCGCGCCGCCACCGGCCGCGTCCTCCGCCGTAGTGCCGGAGGCAATACCGCCCATAAGGCCACGAAATCCAGGTTGCTTGTGTGGTTCGCGAAAAACACCCGGGGCCCGTCCCCCTCCCACGCCGCCGCCGCGCCCTGCGCCCGCGCACCGGTAAACACCCGCAGCCCCGCCGCGATGAGCCCCGCGATCATCGGTTTTTCAAGGCCTCCATCAACCGCACCGTGCGCCGCGCCACGGTAAACGCCGTGCCCGCCGCGATCACCGCGAGTCCGACCGCAAGCAGGTCCGTCGGTTTGGCGACCCGCGCCACCGCGACCCCGCCAGCCGCCAGAAGCGTCACCGTCAGAACGAACATCCGCTGTGGCTTCGCCAGCGGCCCGCAAAAATCCTGCGTCAGCCCCATCGCCCCGCCCGTCTGCCGAAGATAAGCCGTCAACACCGCCAGCAGCGCCGCCGACCAGCCGAGCGTCACGCCCCACGGCCCGCCCGCCGCATACCCGGCCGCGAGCAACAGCATCACGTCCTCCGCGCGGTCCGGCACCTCGTTGAAAAAGCCACCCAGTTTGTCGCCTTTGCCGTGCTCCACCGCGATCAGGCCGTCGAGCATGTTGCAGAGCAGGCGCAGTTGCACGCAGACCGCCGCCGCCCACCACCATCCCTTCAACATTGCCCCCGAGCCAAGCGTCGCAATAGCCAGTCCGAGCAGAGACACACCATTCGGCGAAAACCCCGTGCGGGCCATCCAGGCCGCGAGTTCCTGCGCCCACTTTTTGGAGCGTGTCTGCAAGGGCCGCCGGCTGCCTGTTACATTGGTTTCCACGTTTCGTTCTAGTGTAGGCAACCTATCCTAGCTGCCCGCAAGGCGATTAACGGCGCGATCATTCACAAGCCTTCCTCCCGCCCCCTCCGCCAAAAACCGCGTGCCCAAAGCCAATCGCCGCACAGACCTTCTACGCATTAATTGGCACAGTTGTCGGCACCGCCCCCGCGCCTTTTGCGCTCCCGGGCGGACTCCCTCGCCATGCCCACCGCCGCCCCCGCCGCTCCTCTCGCCGCCACCCCGGCCAAAATCCGCTACGTAACGTGCGATGCCAATGAGGCCGTCGCCTCCGTCGCCTACCGGCTCAGCGAGTTTATCGCCATCTACCCGATCACGCCGTCTTCCCCGATGGCCTAGTCCTGCGACGAGTGGGCCGCCGTCAACAAACCCAACCTTTGGGGCGAGGTCCCGCGCGTCGTCCAGCTCCAATCCGAGGGCGGCGTCGCCGGCGCCGTGCATGGCGGCCTGCTCGGCGGCACGCTCACCACCACTTTCACCGCATCTCAGGGCCTCCTGCTGATGCTGCCCAACCTCTACAAGATCGCCGGCGAACTCCTCCCGCTCGCCCTCCACGTCACCGCCCGCGCCATCGCCGCCCAGGGCCTCTCCATCTTCGGCGACCAGTCCGACGTCATGGCCTGCCGCCCCACCGGCTGCGCCCTGCTTTGCTCCAACCATCCCCAGGAATCCCAGGACTGCGCCCTCGTCGCCCACGCCGCCGCCCTCCGCGCCCGTGTGCCCATCATCCACTTTTTCGACGGCTTCCGCACTTCGCACGAGATTTCAAAAATCATCCCTCTTTCGGACGAGACTTTGCGCGCGCTGATCGACCCCGTCGCCCTCGCCGCTTTCCGATATCGGGCCCTCACCCCCGACAACCCTAAGATCCAGGGCACCGCGCAAAATCCCGACGTCTATTTCCAAGGCCGCGAGACCGTGAACCCCTACATCGAGGCCCTGCCCGGCATCGTCGAGGATTGCTTTGCCAAACTCGCCGAGGCCACCGGCCGCAAGTATTCACTGGTCGAATACCACGGCCACCCGCAGGCCGAGCACGTAGTCGTCGCCATGGGCAGCGGCATCGAGGCCCTCCAGTCCGCCGCCGAACATCTCAACGCCAACGGCGGCCGGGTCGGCGTCATCGCCATCCGTCTTTTCCAACCTTTCCCCGTCGCCGCCTTCCTCCGCGCCCTGCCCGCCTCCGTCCGCACCCTCGGTGTGCTTGATCGCACCAAGGAGCCCGGCGCCCCCGGCGAGCCGCTCTATCTCTCCGTGCTCGCGGCTCTCGCCCAGTCCGAGGCTCCCGTCGCCGTGCCGCTGCGCCGTGTCATCGGCGGCCGCTATGGTCTCGGCTCCAAGGAATTCACCCCCGCGATGGCCCTCGGCGTCTTTGCCCACCTGAACACCGCCCGCCCGCGGCACAATTTCACCATCGGCATTTACGACGATGTCTCCCACACGTCCCTGCGTTGGGACGAGGCCCTCGAGCTCGAGGCCCCGGGCGTTCGCCGTTGCGTCTTTGTCGGTCTTGGCGCGGACGGCACCGTCGGCGCGAACAAAAACTCCATCAAAATCATCGGCGAACAGACCGACTTCTTCGCCCAGGGTTACTTCGTTTACGACTCCAAGAAATCCGGCTCCGTCACGGTCTCGCACTTGCGCTTCGGCCCGCAGCCCATCCACGCGCCGTGGCTGGTGCGCTCCGCCCAGTTCGTCGCCTGCAGCCAGTGGAGCTTCGTCGGCCGCCACGAGCTCCTCGGCTACGCCGCGCCCGGCGCCACCCTGCTGCTCGATTCGCCGTATTCACCGGCCGAGACGTGGAG
>JAIYBI010000510.1 GCA_027488595.1 Opitutaceae bacterium
CTGCACAACATCGACACCCTCGGCGCCAGCCTCGACCCCGCCGTCCTCGGCCACCACCTGCGCTCCGGCGCGACGCTGAGCTTCGAGGTCATCCGCCGCCGCATCGAAGACCGCGGCGGCGGCTTGGCGCGCGTCAACGGCCAGCTCCGCCTCGTCGAAGGCCTCGCCCTGCCGCGCGACGAAGACGAGTTCGCCCTCACCTACTACAACACCGCCACCTGCTGGATCCGCATTGATGCCCTGCTCACCCTCTTCGGCCTCGACCGCGCCGCCCTGGACGCCCCCGATCGCGTGCTCGCCGGCGTGCGCAAACTCGCCGCCCGCATGCCAACCTACGTCACGCTCAAAGAGGTCAAAAAACGCTGGGGCAACGGCCAGGAGGATATTCTCCCCGTCGCCCAGTTCGAAAAACTCTGGGGCGACATGAGCGCCCTCTCCGAGTGCAACACCCGCTTCATCGCCGTGCCCCGCATCCGAGGCCAGCAACTCAAAGACCAAGCCCAACTAGACGGCTGGCTCCGCGACGGCTCCGCCGCCGCCATCGAGTCCCTTTGTGCGTTTTCATACTAGCACTCTCTTACCCTCACAATAGATGGTAGAAGAACCACAACAAGGAACGAGATCACCAGAAACCAAATCACAAGCGACCAGGGCCAGCGTCGGCGCAGAGCCTGAACAGTTAAAACAGTGAACAGTGCCAGCCATACTGCGGCGACTCCTACAGGAGCGATCGTTTGCTCGAAATTGCGCTTCATCTGGTAAAGCCGCGCAGCCTTAGCCCATTCGGCTTTTTCTTGATCGGTAGGCGTATATTCCGCGATGCGGGCCCCCTCCGGCAAAGCATCCAGAACGTTACTGGTCTTGGTGCCGTCGCGCGCGATGAATTCATTCTTGGTGTTACGATAGAAGGCTACATTACCTCCGAGAAAAACCACATGTCCCCCCTGGGTTCCGAAGGGACTGTGAGCCGCCCACGTCCCGTCCGGCTGCAAACCACGCGTCCATGCAATTGGCGTAGTTGCAGGCGAGTCTGCAGAGATATCTCCCAGCGCAACAGCCCAAGAGGGTTTTAACTTTTTAAATGACGGCTCAAGCGCGTTTCGTTCCCTGGTCAAAACGGAGCTCAAATATCCAATTTCCTTGTCTACAGCTGAATCCGCTGCGATTGCCCAAATCGTCGCATCGTTTAGACCTCCGTCACGTGCCAACAAACGTGCATAGTCCCAAACGTCCCTCGCTTCAGTCGCCGGCATTCGATCTTTGTGTTCTGAGGCGTAAATTAAAGAAGCCTGTCCGATTTGACGAAGATTCGAAGATTCTACCGAACGCCGAGCACTTTCCCGAACAGTTCCCGCCGTCGGTAAAATCACCGCACAAGCCAACAAAACCACACACACCGCCGCCGCCAGCGGATGAAACCATGACGGCAATCGCCACTTTTCAGACGATTTCGATGGCTTTTCCGAAGACACGTTCAGCGCCTCATTTTCTGCGGCAAAGGCCGCCATTAGCTCAGCCTGCAGCGCTTTGATCCGCTCTACTTCGGCACGCGCTGCAGGGTCATTTGAGAGTTCGGTCTCGAAGCGGGCGGCCTCGTCGGGCGGCAGGTCGCCGGAGGCGTAGGCGGTCAGGCGGGGGTCATCAGGCGAGATCATAGCGGCAAAAGGGGGTCGAATGTTTCGGTAGCGTTTCAGCGGGCCGAGGTGGCGCGCCAGTCGCGGCGCAGGGTTTGCAGGGCGGTGTGGAGCAGCACGCCGACGTGACTGACGGTGTGCTCGGTAATGCTGCTGATTTCCTGATAACTGAATCCTTCCTGATAACGCAGGCGCACCACCTCGCGCTGGATCTCCGGCAGGCCGGCGACGAGGCCGAGGAGGTGTTGGCGGTCTTCGGATTGCAGCAGGCGGGCGGCGGGATCGGCATCGGGCGAAGGCATGGGATGGGCGTCGTCGAGCGGGGTGTTTCGCGCCTCGGCGCGGAGTTGGTTGAGCGCCTTGCGACGGCAGACCGTGAACAGCCAGGGTGCGAGCCGGGGGCGCAAATCCGGCTCGGACGGCTGGCGGGCGAGGGAGAGAAAGGTATCCTGCACCACGTCGCTCGCCCGGGCGGCATCGCTCACAATGCGCCGGGCATAGCGCAAAAGCCGCGTCTCGTGCTGCTCCCGGGCTTGGGTGAGTAGATCGGCGGAGGCCGACGGCGGGGAGGGATTCATGGCGCGAGGGTAGAAGCGGGGAAAACCAAGACGTTCTTAGAGAGTAAACCCGCGAGCCGCAGTTTTATTACACGAAAAATCAAAATAGTTTCGTGTGCTTGCCGATAAGCGTTCCCGCCAGACAGGACATCTCGGTTCCGGAAAACGCAGTATGAAATACCTAGGCCACGATAATCGGACTTTAGAAACCGGAGTTTTAACCGCAGATTGGCAGACTGCCGCTTCGCTCGAAACGCAGAGGAATACAGGATTAAACCCCTGGCGCCCCGATTCTGCTGCATTATATCCGGTTCGTATCTGCGTGATCTGCGGTTAAAGTCGGAATGCTCGAGACTGTTGGTATAAGACCCCATGCTTTTGCGCGGTCGAATCGGCTACGATTGAATTCATGAAACCACGCATTCTCGCCGGATTTTTCTCCTCCCTTCTGTTCGTGGCCGGTGCCTCTGCGGGCACGGCCTCGGTGGAAACACTCAAAAACCTCAACGTCGCCCATCAGGGTGAGGCCAATGCCCACAACCGTTACGTCATCTTCGCCAAGCAGGCCGAGGCCGAGGGCTGCACCCAAATCGCCAAGCTTTTCCGCGCCGCCGCCACCGCCGAGGCCACGCACGACGCCACTCATCAGCGTGCGCTGCGCAAGTTGGGCGGCGTTGTCGAAATGCCCGTAATCGCCGACGTCGCTCCGGGCACCACGCTTGAAAACCTCAAAAAGGTGGTCACGGGCGAAAGCTACGAGCGCGACACGATGTATCCGTCTTTTCTCAAACTGGCCGAGTCGGAGAACACCCCGGAAGCCGCTCGGGCCTTCCGGTATGCGGGCGCGGTTGAAAAAGAGCACGCCGCGCTTTTCGCCGACGCCTTGGCCCAGTTCGGTCATAATCCGGTGGTGGACTACTACGTCTGCCCCGTCTGCGGTGAAACCGAAGCCGGCGCTCCCACAACGAAAAAGTGCCCCACCTGCCGTAAACCCACCGAGGATTTCGTAAACATTCCTTAGACCGGTTCAAAGAATGTCGTAACCGTTCCGAGAAGGGCGTCCCGCTTGAAAAATCCAGGGAGCGCGCGAAAGGACCTGTTTCGAAACACAAAGAGTCCCCCGGTGAGATTGTAGAATCCCACCGATTGAAACTCCAGCGATCGAGGCGGACCTGAAGAATGGGGTCAGGAGCGGGAAGCTCGTCAGACGCCCGGCTTCACCACCGGAAAGGGCATCTTCGCTACCAAGGGCGAAAGCGGGCCGCCGCCCAGTCGTGTGCCAGCCGGAAGCGGGCAGCCGCGCAGAAACTCCGCCGCCGCTAAGAGGCGTCCGCCGGGACGTTGCAGGCGGCGGACCCGAAGCAGTCCGTCGCCCGTGCCAATCAACAAACCGCAAGCGTCGGCCCCGGCCACTATGCCCGGCTCAGCCGCGCCGGGAACGGCGTCAGCCAGACCGAACTTGAGGGGCTGGCCGGCGTGCTCGACCTGCGCTGCCGGCCAGGGGTTGAGGCCGTTGATGCGCGCGGCAAGCACGGCGGCGGAAGCGGAGAAATCGAGCGCGGCGTCGGCCTTGGTGAGTTTGCGGCAAAAGGTGGCGGCAGCCTCGTCCTGCGCCACAAACTCCAAGGTGCCTGCCGCCAGCGCCGGCAAGTTGCGGGCGAGCAGAGGCGCGCAGACGGACGAGAGCTTTTTTTCGATCTCAAGCGCGGTATCGAGCGGCTCGATACGCACGGGCTCGCGGTCCGCGACCGGCCCCGAGTCGAGACGGCGCACGATGCGCATGAGGGATACGCCGGTTTCGCTCTCGCCGCAGGCGACGGAGGTCTGGATGGGCGAGGCGCCACGATACTTCGGCAGCAGCGAAGCATGGAAATTCAGGGTGCCGAGCGGCGGGATGGCGATGAAGTCGTCGCGCAGGATGTGCCCGTAAGCCATGACGAGCGCGAGATCGGGCGAGGTGGCGGCGTAGGCCTCGCGCACCGCGGGGGTGATTTTTTCCGGCTGGAGGACGGGCAGGCCGTGCGCGAGTGCCCAGGTCTTGATCGCGTTGGGCTGCACCTGCTGGCCGCGCCCGACGGGGCGGTCCGGCTGGGTGTAGATCGCGATGAACGCCACCTGCGCGGCGCCCTCCCCCGCCAGCCACTCAAGCAGCGGGATCGAAATGGCGTCGGAGCCGAAAAAAACGGTGCGAAGGCGTGGCATGGAGCGGAGGTGGAGAGCGGTAAAAGGCTATGCCTGAAATCAAACCTCATCTATTTCAACAATACGCAGTTCCTGCACCGCATGATCCGGCCAGTAACTAAAATGCCAATCACCCACCAGGAGATGCTGAATGATCCTGCCCGTATCATCACTCGTAGTGTAGTCGCCTGTTTGAGAAGGAGTGGCAGCCAAGGTAAAAATCAGCCGCCCGACCAACCTCTGACGTGAGCGGGGCAATCCGAGCAAGGTCGTGGTCGCCGCGCCTGACAGGACGGGTTCGTAAGGCTTCGGCCGCGTCATCGCCTAAGCAGCGATTACATCGCGCAGCCGCGTCTTCTTACCGGCATCCATCTCGCTCATGAGCTTGGACACGCGACGACGGCCTTGAGCGGACTCGTGTTTGAGACGAAGCAGATAAGACGAGGCCACCTTACGCTCGGCCCCGGTAAGGCGGGCAAGCCGTTGCTTGAGATCGAGCATCGCAGTGGCAGTCATGGCATTAAAAGTAAGCGGAGCGTGTCTTCAGTCAATTTCGTAGAGACGCCCCCGCGCTTGGACCTCAGAGCGTCTTCAGCCACTTCGTCACCTCGGCCTGCAGCGCGGCGAAGGCGCCGTCGGTGGACGGTTCTTTGAGGCCGTCGAAGAGGGTCCAGTGCTCGACGTGTTGCACGGAGTCGCCGGGGGCGAGGGTCGTGAGCGGGCTGAGCGTCTCGAGCTCGATCATCTTGCCGTTGGTAAACAGCTCGAAGGGGCATCCACGATCTGGATACGCCGCGCCGGCGATGAGCTTGGCGGTTTTCACGAAGGTCGTGCCGCCGAAGTAGTAGGCCGACCAGCCGGGGTAGCCGGTGATGCCGAGCTTTTGGGCAAACTCGAAAGCGGGCACATCCACACCGAAGAAGTCGCGGTGCAGGTCCCAGCCGTCGAGCGAGAGGTCGGTGTAGGTCCAGGGCACAAGCGAGTAGGCGGGCAGGAGGTCGCCGCTGGCGTGGTCGCCTTTGGGGAAAAGCGGGAGCACGCCGTAGCCACCGCCGCGGAACATGGTGAGCGCCCAGCAGGCGGTTTCGACCGGCCAGAGGCCGTGGTTGGTGAGGGCGTGCGTGACCTTGATGGTGCGCTCGCCGATGAGCTCGATTTTAACCGCCTTCTGGATGCCGGTCTTGGCCTCGACGGGCTGGGCGAGGGCGATGCCGTTCTTCACCGGCTTCAGCGCGCAGGGCTCGTCGTCGGGCTGGTAGGTGCGCACGAGGTGCTCGGGCGCGTGCCAGAGGCGATGGCCGCCGCGCAGCATGTAGCCGTGGTAGGGTTTCTCGTCGGCGGGGAACTCGAGGAAGAGGTTGCCGGCCTTGCCCTTTTTGGAGCGCAGCGAGGTGATGCGAGGTCCCACGCCAGTGGTGACTTCGAGGGCGAGTGCGCCGGTTTCGATACGGAGCGCGGCCGCTCCACGGTAATCAATCGTCGATAACTTCATACTTAAAAGCTTCGCCCATGCCCGCGTCTTCGCGGACTTCGCGGATTTTCCACTTGGGCACGTAGGCGGGGCGCTCTTCCTCCGCGCGGCGGTTGGCCTCGAGGGCGGCCTTGCCGGAGTAGGCGGTGCCGGGTTCGTGCTTGGGTTTGCCGACCAGGTCGAAATAGACGGGGCAGCCGTCGAGGCCGAACTCCTTGACCATGCCGGCCTCGAGGTAGCGGCGGTATTGCTCGGAGAGACGGTCTTCGCGGTTGCAGAAAAGTTTGATGCGGAAAGGCCGGTGCGTGGTGTGCGTGGCGTAGTAAACGCGGAAGCGCTTGCCACCGATGGCGGGCGGCGGATTGCGATCGCAGAGGTAGCCGAGCAGGGCGTTGAGGCGGCCGGTGGGGAGTTTTTTGTCGAGCGTGCGGTTGAGCTGGACGGCGGCGTTGAGCATGCGATCCACCTCGTAGCCGCTCATTGCGGAGACGAAGAGCACGGGCGCCCCCGGGGTGAAAAAGAGGCTGGAGCGCAGGGAGCGCTCGTATTTGAGGCGGTATTCGCGCTCGGTTTTGTAGCCGTGGAGGGCGGCCTCGGGCGCGCAATCGGGCTCCATCTTGCGTTTGAAAGCGTCGCGCACGACATCCCACTTATTGACGATAATGATGACGGGCTTGCGCTCCTTGATGGCCTCGCCGGCGATGGCTTTGTCTTGCGAGGTCACGCCGTCAATGGCGTCAAGCACGAGGAAAACCACGTCGCAGCGCTGGATGGCGTCGAGCGAGCGGAGGCGGGAGAAATACTCGACCGGCGAAGCGAGCTTGGTCTGCGCCTTGATGCCGGCGGTATCAATGAGGCGGAAGGAATATTCCTTCCGATTACGGCCGAGGAATACAAAGGGAATCTCCACCGCGTCGCGGGTGGTGCCGGGCACGTCGCTGACGATGAGGCGATCACTGCCGAGGAGGCGGTTGCTGAGGGAGGATTTACCGACGTTGGGCCGGCCGATGAAACACACGCAGAGAGGTTTCTCGGGAGTGGGGCCTTTGCCGCCGCCCATCTTGACGGGGCGGGAGCCATCGGTGGCTTCGCCGTCGTTTTCGGAGTCGGAGTCGCTGTCGCCGTCGTCTTCGTCGGCGAAGGGTTCGCCGGAGTTGGGATGCTCGCCGGCGGCGTAAGTGGCGACGGCCTGGGAGGCGACGGGCGTATCCAGTTCGCTGAGACGTTTGGCGATGAGCTGGCGGAGATCGGCCTCGCCGCGGCCATGCGCGGCGGAGAAGCGTATGGGTTCGCCAAAGCCAAGACGGTAAACCTCGCCGAGGTCTATCTTGTCGTCGTTGAAGTCCGCCTTGTTGAGCACGAGCACGACATTGCGTTTGTCGCGCCGGAGCATGGTCGCGATTTTGGCGTCGAGCGAGGTAACCGGAGAGAGGCCATCAATCACGAAGAGAATGATGTCGGCCGACTCCATCGCAAAGTCCACCTGGCGCTCGGAGGCGGCGGTGAGTTCGGCGGGCGAGTCGCCGCCCTTCAGCCCGAGGCCGCCGGTGTCGAGGAGCGTGTAGCCGCCTTCCTTGACTTGCGCGGAGACGACGTCGCGGGTGACGCCGGGCTGGTCATGCACGATGGAAATGCGCGACCGGGTAAGCCGATTAAAGAGACGGCTTTTGCCCACATTGGGGCGTCCGACGATAGCGACGATGCGTGACATAGAGAGGAACCGGGCAGACTACAGGCGGCAATCGCGACGGCACAAGCCCGGACACAGGAAGTTTAAAACCGCCGCCTCACGCATCAAATCAACCCGCCTCGCCGCCTTGCAATCGACGCAGCACAAGCGCGACGTTGCTGCCGCCGAAACCGCTGCTGTTGCTCAACACCACCCGGGGCGCGAGCTCGGTGATCGTGCGCGGCAAATTCAGGCCGGCGCACACGTCGTCGGGGTTTTCCAACTGCGGATTACCGGGGCAAAAACCGTCGCGAATCGCGATGCAGCATAACGCCGCCTCCAACGCACCCGACATGGAGAGCGGGTGCCCCGTCATGCCCTTGGTGGCGCCGATGATGGGCCTCGCATCGCCGAAAACCGCGCGCAAGGCCAGCGCCTCGGCCGCGTCGCCGACCGGCGTCGAGGTGGCGTGCGGGTTGACGTAATCCACGTCGGCGGGACTCACGCCGGCGTCGGCCAGCGCCAGCCGCATCGCCTGCGCGAGGCCGCGTCCCTCGGGCTCAGATTGGGCGGGGCTGTGGCCGTCGCCCGCTTGGCCCCAGCCCGCCAACTCGGCGTAGGGCGTCACGCCGCGCGCGGCGGCGGAGCCGGCCGACTCCACCACGAGCGCCATGCCGCCGCCGGAGCCGACGAAGCCGTCGCGCGCCTTGTCAAACGGACGCGAGGCGCGCACCGGATCGGCGCTGCGCGTTAGGGCGCGCAGTCCGGTGAAGGGCAACAGCGTCTCCCACACCGGCTCCTCGCCCGCCACGATC
>JAIYBI010000135.1 GCA_027488595.1 Opitutaceae bacterium
GGGTCGTCCGTTACGTCTACACGCTCAACTTCGAACCCGGCGTAATTCGGGGTATCCCGACCTGGCATCAAGTTTCCGCCAGGAGATAACTTGCTTCGGTACTCTTTTTCAAGCTCTTCGTGCGGCGCGAGGGCAGTCACGGTCACAAACCCTAAATCGCGTGGCCCAATGGCTCGCCGCCGTGGATCGTTAGGTGTCGATGCTCCCAGCGTTTGCGATGGGAAACCTTGATCGTACCCCGGTGCTAAATAACGCTTTGCATTCGTGTTCGCACTCGCACCCCCAAAACCACCCATGCCCGGAGGCCCACCCATCCCAGGAGGTCCGCCAAAGCCAGGAGGCCCACCGGAACCAGGAAATCCTGGAGGCCCGCTCTCGCCTTCTTTTCCGCCCGGCATCGCTCCACCACCACGCGGACGATGAGCTGATAGTTGCCCCTCGCCTCGTAGACGCTGATCTCTCCATACGCCACCACCTGCATCCCGTCGCGCAGCTTCACCGTCTGCCGGCCCGCGTCGCCGCGAAACATCACCGCCGCCAGCTGCGCGCCCGTGTCTTTCAGCGAGAAATAAACATGCCCGCTTGTCTGTATCCGCAGATTCGATACCTCGCCGCGCACCCAACCCGGCGTCAGGCCGCTTTCCAGCAGCGTCTTCACCCGGCGCGTAAACTCCGTGACGCTTTCCGCCCGCGTCCCGGCTTCGTTCCCGAGATCAAACTCAAGTTCCGCCATGATCAGATATCCTCCGCTATCGGCACGACCTGCGCGCCCGCAGCCGCCCGTTCCCGCCGCTGAATGCGGTCCCGAAGGAGCTTCACCCCGACGACTACAAGCACCACCCCTGCCAGCGCAAACAAGGCAACCTTACCCTTGCCATGCACCAACGCGTCGCCGAACACGATCATCAGCGCCACATTCACCGAGCAGACCACCCAGGAGATGGCGAGATACATCCAGAAAGGCACTTCAGCCAGACCGAGCAGAAAACTTTGAAAAACATAGGGCGGCCCCGGCGTGATTCGAACCAAGAGCGTAAACATCCGCTGCTTCGCCGCCGGCACGACCGGGATGGTGTAACCCAGAAAATCAAGCAACCGCGTCACCCATGGCCGCACCACGTAGCGAGCCAGCCCATACGAGATCGTCATACTGACCGCCATGCTCACGCCGGTCAGCAACAGCACCATGGGCATCCCCAGCACCGGCCCGAAAAGCGGCCCCGCCGTCAAAGAAAACAGCGACACCGGACACCCCACCGCCGGCAGCACCGCGAAGGCCGCGAAAAACCACCACGCCCCGAGCCCGCGCACCCACTCCATCCCCGTCGTCACCGCCTCCTTTACCTGTTGCCATACTCCGGCCGGCATCATCAAGGCCCCGCACGCTGCCGCCACGACAAGCACTCCTCCAATCACCCAAAAAGCCAGCCGGCGCTTCCTTTGCCCGTGCGCGTTTCGTTGTTCGATGGACGACATTGGGGAAAGGCTCCGTTCCCCGTGGCGCTCGGTCAAGCTCCGCGACCCGCCAAACCTGGAACGCGCCAAACGAAGCATAGATTTACCCGACTTTATGTAACCGATGCGTTGCGGAGGAGTCTTTCGACCGTATAGAATCAACCAATTTCTTCACCTTTGCCTGCTCACTCAGGCCACCTGACACCCACCCTCCCACCTTCTTCCCATGCCATTGCGCCCCAGCCGCCTCATCGTTCCGATTGTCATCCTGGCACTTTGCGTTGCCGCGTTCTTCTGGTGGACGAGAAGCCAGCAATCGGAGCCAGTTAAGTTCAACACCACCACCGTTACCCGCGGCACCCTGACCCAAAACATCACCGCCACCGGCGAGCTCCAACCCGTCTCCACCGTCGAGGTCAGTTCCCAGATTTCCGGTCTGATCAAAGAGGTCCTCGTGGACTACAACTCACGCGTCAAAGCGGGCGACGTGCTTGCCCTGATTGACCCCGCCACCTACGAGACCCGCCTCCGCTCCGCCCAAGCCGAACTCGCCAACACCACCGCCAACTACCAACTCGTCAAACTCAACGCCGAGCGCATCAAGTCGCTCCACGAACGCAATCTCGTCTCCCAACAGGAGTCCGATCAGGCCGTGGCCCAGCTCGCCCAAGCCGAGGCCCAGCTTCTCATCCGCACCGCCGCCGTAGAGACCGCCAAGGTGGACCTCGCCCGCTGCACCATCTCCGCCCCGATAGACGGCCTCGTGCTCGATCGCCCCGCCATCGCCGGTAAAACCGTCTCCGCCAGCACCTCCGCACCCGTGCTCTTCATCCTGGTCAACGATCTCAGCCAGCTCCAGATCAAGGCCTCCATCGCCGAGGCTGACATCGGCAATGTCCGCGAAAAACAAAACGTCACCTTCACCGTGGACGCGTTCCCGAACCAGTCCTTCAAGGGCACCGTCCGCCAGATCCGCAATCAACCCGTCGTCCAATCCAACGTCGTCACCTACGCCACCATTATAGACGTCAATAACGACGCCCTCACCCTCAAACCCGGCATGACGGCCAACGTCGCAGTCACCGTCGAAGAGCGCATCAACGCCCTGCTTATCCCCAATGCCGCGCTCCGCTCCCGCCTGCCCGATGAGGTAAAACTGCCCGCCGCCGCACCGCTCGCTGGCGCAGGCAACGCAACATCAAGCCCCGCCGTTTCCGCCGATCCTTTCCGCGATTTGCTCGCAGAGGTCGGCTACAAGGAGGCCGCCGACTCACGTCCCACCCGCGAACAGATCGCCAAGGTCCGCGCCCTCGCCGCTGAGCGAGGCATAGTCCTGCCCGAGCGTCGCCGGGGCGGTCGCAATCCCACCGCCAACCCCTCCGCCGAGACTATTCGAACCCTCTACGTCCCCGCAGGCACCGCCGAAGCCCTCAAGGCCCGCCCGGTTGAGGTGAAACTTGGCATTACCGACGGTCTCAGCACCGAGGTCATTTCAGGCCTCGAAGAAAAGACCTTGGTCATCACCGGCATTGAGGACGCCAACGATAAAGCCGCCGCCGCCAAGCCTTCCACCAATCCCTTCGCCCCCGGCGGCGGTCAGCGCCGCTTCTAACTTTTACCAGCTACTGGCTCCTCCCCCCCTCTACTCGTGCCCCAGCCCGTCGTCCAACTCCGCGATATTCGCAAAACCTACCGAAACGGCGACCTCGAGGTCCACGCCGTGCGCGGCATCTCGCTCGACATCCAGCCCGGCGAGTTCGTCGCCATCATGGGCGCCTCCGGCTCCGGCAAATCCACCTTGATGAATACCCTCGGGTGCCTCGATCGCCCCACCGGCGGCACCTACCACCTTGACGGCGTGGACGTCTCCTCGCTCGACCGCGAGGCCCGAGCCGACTTGCGCAACCAGAAACTCGGTTTCGTGTTCCAGGGCTTCAACTTGCTCGCCCGCACCAGCGCCCTCGAAAACGTCGAGCTCCCCATGCTCTACGCTCCGAAACGCGCCAGCACCGCCGAGATGAAGCGCCGCGCCCTCGCCGCCCTTGCCATAGTCGGCCTCGCCGATCGCTCCGATCACCTTCCCTCCCAGCTCTCCGGCGGCCAGCAACAACGCGTCGCCATCGCCCGCGCCCTCGTCAACGAGCCCCGCCTTCTCCTCGCCGACGAGCCCACCGGCAACCTCGACAGCCGCACTTCCATCGAGGTCATGGGCGTTTTCCAGCGCCTCAACGAGCAGGGCATCACCCTCGTGATGGTCACCCACGAGCTCGACGTCGCCAACTACTGCAAACGCATCCTCGTCGTCCGCGACGGGCTCGTCGTCCGCGACGAGCCTGTGCAAAACCGCTCCATCGCCTCCGCCGAGCTCGCCAAACTCCAATCCGCCGAATCAGCCGCCAAACTCACCGGCGTCGCGAAAGCCTGAACTCGCTTCGCGCAGCATCCTTGAAACCGGCGCACGGCCCATCGGGGCGGAAGCGCGGAGCAAGCGCATGCCGCCGGAAGACACACCGGCCTCAAAAGCCTTCGCCCTTCCCGGTCAGAAAATCCCCTGAAACCGCGCCCGCGATGCAAACTCGACGCTCGCACCTACGACGCGGACCGACCGATGGCGGATAGTCGCCCCTTTCGCATAAAAAAGCCGCCCCTTTCGAGGGCGGCTTTGAAATGCTGATCTTGATTGAACCCGCTTAGCTGGCAGTGGCCGCTGCAGGCTCCTCGGCGTCGGCGCCGAAGGGCAGGCTGATCTTGACCCGCTTGTAGGTGGGCAGACCGGTGCCGGCGGGGATCAGGTGACCCATGATGACGTTTTCCTTAAAGCCGCGGAGATTATCAATCTTGCCGAGGGTCGAGGCGTCGGTGAGGACGCGGGTCGTCTCTTGGAAGGACGCAGCGCTGATGAAGGACTCGGTCTCGAGGGAGGCCTTGGTGATGCCCAGCAGGATCGGCTCGGCCTCGGCAGGCTTACCACCGGCTTCTTCGATGCGTTTGTTGTCCGCGAGGAAGGTGGTGCGATCAATCTGCTCGCCCCAGAAGTATTCGCTGTCGCCCGGATCGGTGATACGGACTTTGCGAAGCATCTGGCGGATGATGATCTCGATGTGCTTGTCGTTGATCGTCACGCCTTGCAGGCGGTAAACCTCCTGCACCTGGCCGATGAGGAACTCGTAGAGCGCCGCAGGCCCGAGGATCTCGAGGATCTCGTGCGGATCGGCGGAGCCTTCCGTGAGGTGCTGGCCCTTGTGGACGACGTCGCCCGGTTGGACGATGATGTGCTTGCCGGCCGGGATGAGGTGCTCCTCTTCCTGGGCGGTGTCCACGTTGCGGACGACGAGCTTGCGCTTGCCACGCAGGGTGCCCTCGAAGGACACAACGCCCTCGATGCGGGCCATCTCGGCGGCATCCTTCGGACGGCGGGCTTCGAAGAGCTCGGCGACGCGGGGAAGACCACCGGTGATGTCCTTGGTCTTGGACGCCTGACGGGGAGTCTTGGCGAGCAAGGCACCGGGTTGAATCTCGTCGTTTTCGTTAACGACGATCTGGGCGCCGACAGGAATCGAGTAAGCGGCGATGGGCTTGTTGGAGCGATCGCGGACCTCGACCTGAGGATTCAGATCTTCCTTGTGCTCGATAACGACGATCGCGATGCGGCCGGTGGCCTCGTCGAGCTCGCGCTTCACGGTGACGCCGGGGATCATGTCCTTGAACGCGAGAGTGCCACCCTTTTCGGAGAGCACGGGCACGTTGTAAGGATCCCACTGGGCGAGAACGTCGCCCTTCTTGATCTTCTCGCCGTCGGCGACGTGGAGGAAGGAGCCGACAACGATGTTGTAGGTTTCCACCTCGCGGTCTTCACCATCAACGATGCTGATGGTGCCGGTCTTGTTGAGCACGATGGCAGCGCCGTCGGCGGTCTGCACCAGGCGGAGGCCCTTGTAGCGGACGACACCGGAGCTGCGGACACGAATCTCGGGGGTCTTGAAACCGCCGGAGGCGACGCCACCGATGTGGAACGTGCGCATGGTGAGCTGAGTGCCGGGCTCGCCGATGGACTGGGCGGCGATGATGCCAACGGAGTCACCGACCTTCGCGACCTTGTTGGTGGCGGGGTTGATGCCGTAGCACTTCGCGTCAATGCCGAGCGGGCTGGTGGAGCTGAGCGGCGACATGATTTTGATGCGCTCGATGCCGGACTCGACGATCTTGGTCGCGAGCTCTTCGGTGATGAGTTCGCCGCCGCCGACCAGAATCTCGGTGGGCGCGAGCGGATTGTAAACGTCATCGGAGGTGAAGCGGCCAACGATACGGTCGCGGAGGGAGACGATCTCGTCGTCGCCTTCGAAGATGGCCTTCTTCCAGATACCATCGCGGGCACCGGAGTCCTCTTCGGCGATGACAACATCCATGGCGACGTCGCACAATTTACGGGTGAGGTAACCGGCGTCGGCCGTCTTGAGTGCCGTATCCGCCAGACCCTTACGGGCGCCATGGGTGGAGATGAAGTATTCGAGAACGGTCAGACCTTCGCGGAAGGACGACAGAATCGGACGCTCGATGATTTCGCCCGAGGGCTTGGCCATGAGACCGCGGGCTCCGCACAGCTGGCGAACCTGCTGTTTGTTACCGCGGGCACCGGAGTCCATCATGATGAACACGGGGTTGACCTCGGTCTTGCCATCGTTGGCTTCGAGCTTGGCGAACACTTCCTTGGCGATCTTGTCGGTAACGCCGGTCCAGATATCGACGACCTTGTTGTAGCGCTCGCCGTCGGTGATGATACCCTTGGAGAACTGGGCCTCGACCTCGGTGATGCGGCCACGGGCTTCCTTCACGATGTCCTTCTTGGACTCGGGGATGATCATGTCGTCGATACCGATGGAGATACCGGCCTGCATGGCGGTCTGGAAACCGAGTTCCTTAAGTTTATCGAGGGTCTCGATGACGATGGTATCCGTGGTCACCTTGGTGGTGTTGAGGATCAAGTCGCCGAGCTTGGCCTTGGGCACGGGGAAGTTCACATAACCAAGACCGGCGGGCCAGATCTGGTTGAAGATCACGCGGCCGACGGTGGTGCGGATGATGCGCTTGTCCTTGTTGCCGTAGACGGTGTCGCGACCGTGGTCAGGGTTGGGAACGTCAACCCAGTCGTGGGTCTTGAGCGCGCCGTCGGCCTTGACGTAGAGGACCTCTTGGAGACCCGAGAGGAGCGGCACGTGCACGCCGGCGGCCGGCTTCTTGCGAGGCTCGAGGGTCAGGTAGTAGGCACCGAGAACGATGTCCTGCGAAGGCGTGAGGATCGGCTTGCCGGAGGAGGGCGAGAAGATGTTGCTCGTCGCCATCATGAGAAGTTTGCACTCCATGATTGCCTCAAGGGAGAGGGGAACGTGGACGGCCATTTGGTCACCGTCGAAGTCGGCGTTGTAAGCCGTGCAGACGAGGGGGTGAACACGAATGGCCTCGCCCTCGATGAGCACGGGCTCGAAAGCCTGGATCGAGAGACGGTGAAGCGTGGGCGCGCGGTTCAGAAGAACCGGGTGACCCTTGGTGACCTCTTCGAGAATATCCCAAACCTCGGGAGACTTCTTCTCGATCATCTTGCGCGCACCGCGGACGGTGTGCACGAAGCCGAGCTCTTTGAGGCGGCGGATGATGAAAGGTTCGAAGAGGACGAGCGCCATCTTCTTGGGCAGACCGCACTGGCTGAGCTTGAGCTCGGGACCGATGACGATCACGGAACGACCGGAGTAGTCCACGCGCTTGCCGAGCAAGTTTTGGCGGAAGCGGCCCTGCTTGCCCTTGAGCATGTCGGAGAGCGACTTCAGGGGACGATTGCCGGCGCCGGTGACGGGACGGCCGTGACGACCGTTGTCGAAGAGGGCGTCAACGGACTCCTGAAGCATGCGCTTCTCGTTGTTGATGATGACGTCGGGCGTCTTGAGCTGCATCAGGTTCCGCAAACGGTTGTTGCGGTTGATGACGCGGCGATAGAGATCGTTGAGGTCGGAGGTGGCGAAACGGCCGCCCTCGAGGGGAACGAGAGGACGCAGGTCGGGCGGGATGACGGGCAGCACTTCCAAGACCATCCACTCGGGGCGGGACTTGGAGTTGATGAAGCCTTGGATGACCTTGAGACGCTTCGAGAGCTTCTTCTTGATCTGCTTCGACTTGGTGGCGCGCATCTGCTCCTGGAGCTCGGCGACGGTCGCATCGAGATCCATGAGCTTGAGACACTCGCGAACGGCTTCGGCGCCCATCTTGGCGACGAAGGAATCGTCACCATATTCGTCGAGGGCCTGGCGGTATTCGGTGTCGGTGAGGAGCTGCTTGGGCTCGAGCGGGGTCTTGCCCGGATCGATGACCATGTAGTTCTCATAGTAGATGACGCGCTCGAGGGAGCGGGCGGTCATATCGAGCAGCAGGCCGAGGCGGCTGGGCATGCTCTTCAGGAACCAGATGTGGGTGACAGGCACGGCCAGCTCGATGTGGCCCATGCGCTCGCGGCGGACGCGGGCGACGGTGACCTCGACGCCGCAGCGATCGCAGATGACGCCCTTGTGCTTGATGCGCTTGTACTTTCCGCAGGAGCACTCCCAGTCGCGGGTCGGACCGAAGATGCGCTCGCAGAAGAGACCGCCCTTTTCGGGCTTGAAGGTCCGGTAATTGATCGTTTCCGGGTTTTTGACTTCTCCCTTGGACCATGACCGGATGA
>JAIYBI010000393.1 GCA_027488595.1 Opitutaceae bacterium
CGGCGTGGGGCCGGTGCCACCCGCGCCGCGAACGGTCAAAGTCGGGTTGGTCAGTCCACTCTGGAAGGAGGCATTTCCGCTTCCTTGGAAGAAGCCGATCAAGAACTCTCCCGAAGCGTTGACGTTGTTGGTCTGGCCGAGCCCGATAATTGTGTTCTGACCGGCGGCGTTCGCGGCACCACCACCAAGGCGAATGTTACTCGCGTTGAAGGTGTTCGTTCCGTTTTTCGAGAAGTTTATCGTATTAACAACATTCGCGCCGTTGCCGTTGATCTGAAAATCACCGCCTACGCGATTGAGGGTCAGGTTCCCAAGTCCAGCCATATTGACCGTTGTTCCGGAAACTGTGGTCGTCCAAGTCGGATTCGCCGAGTAGTTTACGATCAAGGAGCCGCCTGCACCGTTGATTACGTTAGACGCTCCGTTGCTCGACAAAGTAAGACCACTCAAGGTCTGGGTTGTGTCCGTGATATCGAGAGTGGAGGCGGCAGTAAATGTGAGCGCGGTCGTGGTCGGGAGGCGGTCATTACCGCCTGAAAGCAAAAGAGTCCCGCCACCGAGCGTCGTGGCGCCAGTGTAGGTATTGGCTTGGTTGAGGGTAAGCGTGTTGGAGCCGGACTTAGTAAGCCCCAGTGGTCCAAGGTTCGTGCCGAAGGCGATCCCTTGGGTGGAGTTGCCGTTGGTGGTATCAATTGCGAGAGCCCCGCTTGTCTTGGTGGCGTTACCCAAAAGGGCATCGACTTGTGAGTAAGTCCAACCGGCTCCTTCGACTCGCGCACCAATTGTTCCGCCGCCGAATACAACTCTGCCAGCTGAATCATAGCCAGATAGCGCCGCTGCGGTCGTCGCTGTTGTCGTGCCGGCACTGGCGGTAAATCTGCCGGCGTAGGTGTTTGTTTGGTCGAGAATGAGCGTGTTAGCGCCAAGCTTCGTAAGGCCGAGCGTCGAGCCAAGGTTAGTGGTTGTGAATGGGGTCCACTGGGTAAGGTTGCCGTTAGAGGTATCTATACCGAGCGCACCGGAGGTCTTCGTGGCGTTGGTCAGCAGCGTATCCACTTCGCCAGTGGTCCAACCGGCTCCGCCAACTCGCACATTGATCGTTCCGGCTTGGGTCGCGTTACCAAACACCACCTTGCCAGCGGAGTTGTATCCCGGCAGGGCTACCGCTCTGGTGACTGTAAGCGTGCCGTTTCCGATGACCGTGGTCCCACCGGTGTAGGAATTTGTGCCCGAGAGAATCACACTGTTGCTACCCGTCATGGTAAGGCCATCGTTTGAGGACGCACTGGATATGTTACCGGTGAGATTAATGGTCTGAAAAGCACCGGCGGAGACGTTATGGGTAATGTTTCCAGAAAGAGTGATCCCCGTGTTCAGAGTCTGGGTAGCCCCTCCGCTACCTAGACCAGCAGCACTGACAATCACAGCGCCGTTCATCGTAAGCGCATTCCCGTTAATCGTGTTCGATATTCCTGAGTTAGTGACAGTAATTCTGTTGATCGTAAGGCCCGTTATGTTGTTCGAACTTGTCGCATTGCCGCCACTGAAAGTTAAAGTAGCGTTGCTAGTAGGAACGATACCTCCAACCCAATTGGAGCCCGTGTTCCATGTCGCATTGGTTGTAGTTCCATTCCAAGTTTGAGCGTTCGCGCTAGGCAGTGCGCCCATGGCGGCAATGAGAGCGAGCGATGCGGAGCGAATGACTTTTGGGGAGGTATTTGTCTTCATAATTCGATGGGAAGCTGGAAATGGCAAAGCCGGGCGTGGGAATGCGCAGGGGTAGTTTTTTGGGGATGCGGAGGGGCGAGCACAGGCACCTTGCGAATCCGTCAAGCGGTCCGCGAGGCTGTCGTCACTTTACAGTATCACGCACCAGGCCCGCAGGTCGCCTTCGGCGTGGAGCGGGCGGTATTTCTTAAACGCGAAGGGCGCGAAGATTGCGCGAAGTAAAACCCGGAACGACAGCTCTCGGAGTTTTTAGCCGCAAAAGAACGCAAGGAGCGCATAGAAAAACCTTCTCCCACCGAAAACTTCGAACACTTAGACCCCGGAGTTTTAAACACGGATCCCGCAAAGCGGGACTGATGCACACGGATTAAAACTACCCATCCCCATCTGTGTCCATCCGTGTTAATCCGTGGTTAAAATCTAACAGCATTGGGGATTTGGGATCACGCCCCGCTTTACGGTATAAGCGCCCCGGCGTCGCACGCGATGTCTCAGCCTTATTACCTCCCCTCCCACCCCATGCGCACCCCTCGCCCCTTGGCCCTGCTCTTGTTAACGAGTCTGCTCTTTACCGCGTGCCGGGCCGAGGAGAAACCAGCCGCCGCCCCTTCCGCTCCCGCCCCCGCGGCTCTGCCTCCGCCTCAGCCCGCTCCTTCTCCGCCAACGGCCCCCCCCGCCGCCGCCTCGCCTTTCGCCAAACTCACCCTACCCTACGGTGTCGGTCCCCGCCTCGAAGACCGCAAAGCCTGGGCCACCCTCCCGCTCGATCGCGACGCGATCCTGCGCGACGCCGAGGCCCAGCTCCCCACCCCGCCGCCTCCTTGGGGCGAGGCCGACTACCTCGCCTACTTCTCCACCGGCAGCCGCCAGCCCCACGGCGACCCCTTCGCCAAACGCCTCCATCGCGTCGGTCTCTTCACCATGGCTGCCGGGCTCACCGCCGACCCGCGCTTCATCGCCGCCACAACGCGCGAGATCACCGCCATCCTGGACGAGCCTACCTGGGTCATCCCCGCCCACGATACCAAAACTCAGGACAACCTCTACGGCCGCGTCACCGACATTGACCTCGGCGTCGTCATGCGCGCCTGGACCCTCGCCACCGCCGGTTGGGTCCTCGGCGACCACCTCGCGCCCGCCCTCCGCGAACGCCTGCGCTCCGAGCTCCACCGCCGCGCCGTCATGCCCTACCTGCGCCGTCTCGCGGGCGACAACTCCCTCTGCAAATGGGTTTACTGGCAGGGCAACTGGAACGCGGTCTGCCACGCCGGCATCATCGGTGCCGCCCTCTACTCCTCGCCCGACCGGGCCGAGGTCGAGCGCATCGTGAAAGGTATGCAGCTCACCATTGAAAAATCCTTCGCCGGCCACGCCACCGATGGCTACTGCTCGGAGGGCATCATGTATCACAATTACGGATTCGGCCACTACGCCGACCTCGCCGAGACCCTCTATCGCGCCAGCGGCGGCGCTCTGGATCTCTTCGCACCGGCCCGCATCCGCGCCATTGCCGCCTTCCCCACCCGTTTCGAGGTCTTCGACCAGCGTTTCCCGTCCTTCGCCGACACGCCCTACGGCAGTCGCGCCAGCCGCGGTCTCCAAACCCTGCTCGCCTACCGCCTCAACGACGCAACCCTCCTGCCGCCCGCCCTGCGCGCCGAGGACAAACCCTATGGCTTCGGCGCCGGTTCGCTTATCTACGAC
>JAIYBI010000375.1 GCA_027488595.1 Opitutaceae bacterium
CAGAGTGCGTTGGCGGCGGGATTGGAGGATGCCCATCAGGCTCATGTCGTCCGAGATGGTTTCGCCCCAGCGCGGGCCGACGCCCCAGGCCTCGTAGTCGGCGCGGCGCAGCGCGAAGGAACCACCCCAGAGTCCCTTGCCCGCGACGTGGGCGAAGAGCGCGAAGTGGACATACATCGAGAGCGCGATGCCGGCGTGCGCGTGCTCCGCCGCCGTGCCGGTGCGGCCCCGAACCCAACGGTAGCCGCTGGTCACGGCAACATCGGCCGAGGTGAGCGGAGCCACGAGAGACCGTAACCAACCCGGTTGCGGTGCGACGTCATTGTCGCAAAACGCGAGCACCGCCGGCGCCGCGCCCGCCGCCGCGACCCCGGCGAGCATGTTGGCGTTTTGTTGCGAGCAACGGGTGGCCAGGCCCGCCACCACGAGGCGGCCCCGACCGGACCAACCTTCGCGGATGGCTTGAGCGAGCAGCGTTTCGATCACCGGGATGCCGGGGTCGGCGGCGGACTCGACGGCGAACAACACCTCGTAGTCCGGGTAGTCCTGGCGGAGGAGCGCGCCAAGATTTTCCGCCAGGTCGGGGCCGGCGCCCTTGGTTGGCACGATGATGGCGGCGGGCGGCATCCAGGAGCGTTCGAAGCGTGGAGCGATGCGTTGCGGATACCAGCGTCGGTGCCGGGCGCGGGCGAGCCACGCGGCGGCGAGTTCGAAGCCGCCGAGTGCGAGTGCGCCCGCTTCAATGAACCTCATGGCGTCCGGCAACATGGGCGGCGGCGTGGACTCAGGAGTTGGCGACGGCGGCGGCGCGCTCCTCGATCACTGGCTGTTGGCGGGGACGATCGAGGCGGAGTTCCCACGCTTGCCGCAGGATGAAATGGGCGAAACACGCGGCGTAGAATGCACAGGCGAGCGACCAGAGTGGAACTTTGTGATACCAAAGAATGATGGCCCACGTCGTCAGCCAGGTTGTCATCGCGATCTCGAAGAGAATGGTGGCGTCCAGTTTGATGCGGTAGCGGCTGCCGCGGCTCACGTCGCCGCTCTTCGGAGTGCGAACAAACTCGCCGGGGTCCTTGCCGAAGAGACCGCGCATGACGGAGAGTGAGTTCGAAGCGCAGACGCCGATGCCGAGCACGAGAGTGAGGATGAGCTCGGGGCCGATCTTGCGCCAGTCACGGCCGCGCGCGAGCTGCACGATAGGGAAGCCGAGGATGAAACCGAGGCTGGTCGGAGCGAGCAGGTTTGCCCAGAGCGGGATGCTGTGGGTCGGGTCGCTCGTGACACCGGCGGAGATCATCGGCCAGAGGATCAGAAAGCTGATCAACAGCGTGTGCATCGAGTAGCCGCACAGGTGCAAGGTGGCGCAAAACTTGGTAAACAGCCCGGCATCGCTGCGCAGCACCGGGCCGAGCATCTTGCGGGCGGTCTGGATGGAACCGCGCGCCCAGCGGGCCTGTTGCTTTTTAAACGCGAGGATGCGTTCGGGGAGCTCGTTGGGGGCGTCTATGCCGGTGTGGTATTCGCCGCGCCAGCCGCGCAGGGCGGCGCGGTAGCTGAGGTCGAGATCCTCGGTGAGAGTGTCAATCTGCCAGCCGCCGGCGTCGTCTATGCAGGCGCGCCGCCAGAGACCGCCGGAACCGTTGAAGTTAAACCACAGGCGCTCGTGGCAACGCACCTCCTGCTCCACGATAAAGTGAACATCGTGCATCATGGCTTGGGCGCGGGTGACGAGACTGTGTTCGCGGTTGAGGTAGGTCCAGCGCGTCTGGGCGAAGCCGGTGCGGGGGTCGGCGAAGGCGCGGCGCTCGATGAGGATGCGGCGCAGCCAGTCGGTGGCGGGAACGAAGTCGGCGTCGAAGAGCGCGATGAACTCGCCTTTGACGTGCGGCATGGCGGCGGCGAGCGCGCCGGCCTTGTAACCGCGGCGATCGGTGCGGTGGCGGTGCTCGATATCGAGGCCGGTTTCGCGCAGCTCGCGGACGAGTGCGGCGGTGAGGTCGGCGGTGTCGTCGGTGGAGTCGTCGAGCACCTGGATTTGCAGGCGGTCGCGGGGCCACTCGAGCGCGGCGGCGGCGCGGACGATGCGCTCGGCGACGTAGCGCTCGTTAAACATGGGCAATTGAACCGTGACGAACGGCCATTCGAATTCAGGTAAGAGAGCGGCCGGTGCGGCGGCTTTGGCCTGGCGTGAGGCGAAGCGCAGGCGCTGGGAGCGCCACAACATCCAGCCGCTGTGCACGCCAAAGATGGCCATACCGACAACGGCGATGAGGTAAATCGTAAGGATCAGGTGCCAGACCATTTTGCACCCTGAGACCCGGCTTCGGGAGCTGTCAAGTAGCCGCTCCGATGGCGACGAAAGCCACGCGATTGCCCCCGCGCGGCGGTTTTGGCTTTGCGCCCGTGCGTATCCGCGCCAAGGCCTTGGTCAGCCCATGTCCGACTCAACAACTGACTCCACCGCCACGCCCGCCCCGGTCGACCCCGTTGAGCGCGTGCGCTCGTTACTCAAAGGCTACCCGGCAGGCACCGTTGAAGCCGCGTTGGAGTTTACCCGCGACCGCTCGCCGGAGGCGTTGCGCCGCACGCTGGCGGGGGTGTTGCGCTTCCATCAGCCGCCGCCGGTCGGACAGGCTCCGCGCCTGAACCCGGCCGACGCGCCGGGCGACACCAAGCTCGTGGACGATCTCGGTATTGATTCGCTCGCGATGGTGGAGATGACTTTTTTGATGCAGGATTTGTGGGGCGTGACCTTTACCGACGACGAGCTGCGGGCGATCATGACGCTTGATGACCTGAGCCGGGCGATCTTGGGAAAAGCATCCGCCTGAGGCGCGCTCCATGCCCGCGCTTCACCGAGTTGTTATCACCGGTCTCGGTTTTATCACGCCGATCGGGCTCGACCGGGCCGAGGTGACGGCGAGTTTGCGGGCGGGGCGGCCGGGGTTCTCGCCGGTGCAGTGGTTCCCGAATTGCGTGGTCGCGCTGGCGGGGACGATCGCCGGCTTCGAGACGAGTTCCTACAACCAAAACGAGTGGCGCTGGCCCGAGGGCTATGTCGTGCCGCGCGAGACCTTGCGCGGACTTTCGCCGCACGGGCTGTATGCGTTCTGCGCGCTGGAGCAGGCGCTGCGAGATGCCGGGTTGTCCGCCGCGGACATCGCGGACGGACGCACGGGGCTGTTCACCGCCTCTGCCGGTTCGCCGGCGATGTTGCGCCAGCACCTCAACGAAGCGGCCGAGCACAAAGGCCAGCGCGTGCATCCAATGGGCGTGGTCCGCAGCATCGCAGGCACCCTGAGTTTTAACCTCGCCGCCCACCACCGCGTGCGCGGGGCGGTGACGGGGTTCTCCTCGGCCTGCGCCGCCAGCGCCCACGCCCTCGGCTACGCCTGCGACGAGATCCGCCTCGGGCGGCAAGACCGGATGTTGATCGTGGCGGGCGAGGA
>JAIYBI010000360.1 GCA_027488595.1 Opitutaceae bacterium
ACCGCCTCCGCAGGCTACACCGCGAACCTCGATACCAATGGCAAAACCGTCACCCTTTTCGGCCCGGTCTCCGACAAAGCCGGTAATGCTTTTGGCGGCGCGCTCACCAAACTCGGCGCGGGCGAGCTCATCCTTTCGGGCAACCTCAGCTACAGCGGCAACACCACCGTTAGCGAGGGCACGCTCACGCTCAACAGTGCCAACGCCGCCAACGAGGCATCCACCGTCAGCATCGGCTCTACCGCGTTCCTCAACCTGAACTTCGCCGGCACCGACGCGGTTGCGGCTCTCTTTATCAACGGTGTCCAAAAACCCGCCGGCACCTACACCTCCGCCAACTCCTCCGGTGCGATTCTTGGCACCGGTTCGCTCACCGTGACGAGCGGCCCCGCAGTGACCGACACCACGCCTCCGGTCATCACCCGCATCGGTTTGGCCACCGTCGCCGTGAACTGGGGAACCCCCTACACCGACGACGGCGCCACCGCCACCGATGAGACCGCCCCCGCAACGCCGGTTGTGACGACCACGAATCCGGTCAATACCTCCGTTCCGGGTTCCTACACCGTCTCCTACAGTGCGACCGACACCGCCGGAAATACCGCCACTGCGACCCGCACGGTCGTCGTCTCCATTGCGAACGCCACCACGGTCGGAGCCGACGGTTACTCGCCATTGCTGCGCTACGCCCTCGGCGCGAACAGTCCGACCGACAGCGTTCAGGCGCCCGTCACCGGTTCGACCGCAACAACGCTTTCCATCACTGCCGTGGTGCGGATAAACGATCCCGCCCTCGCCATCGGAGCGGAAGCAGTCACCGACCTCGCCGGCACCTGGGGCACTGGCGGCACCGTGACGGTGACCGACTCGGTAGACCAAAGCGGTGTGAGTGTCGGAATAACCAAACGAAAAGTCTTCACCGTGGATACGACGGGTGCGTCCAAAAAGTTTCTACGCCTCAAAGCGACGCTCACGCCCTGATTCCTCGCTCCAATCGCCCGTCCGACAAGCGTTCGCCGCGCCCGACAAGGCATGACACCGTGCATTTTCCGCTTTCAGAAACCCAACACGCCCGCCTGTTTCCCCTTATGCGACTTTTTGATGTTACCGTCTGCCTGCTCTTCCTTGCCGTAATGAACGATTCGCCGGCGGCACCGCCCGCGCCGGCCTTCACCGTAGCGGTTAAGACCGACCCCACTGACGCCAAATGGCAGGCGAAGCCCACGCTCATCCTCGACCAGTTGACCGAGTTTTCTCCGGCGAAAACTGTGGAAACCTCTCGGTGGGGTGGTTGGCTCGCGCATCGCGAAGGCAAGGGCGAAGGATTTTTCCGGGTTAAAAAAACCGCCGACGGCCGTTGGTGGTTTCTCGATCCCGAGGGCTACCGATTCCTTCACGTGGGCATGGCTGGTGTTTATCAGGGCATTGAGAAAACCGCCGCCCAAACTACCCGCGAAAAGTTTCCCAGCACCCCGGCTTGGGCGGACTTCACCCTCGGGCTGCTGCGCGAGAATCATTTCAACGGCCTCGGCGGCTGGACCGAGCGCGATGCCGTCGCCGCTCATCCGCTGGTATTGCCCTACACCGTGTCGCTCGAGTTCGTCGGCGACTTCGGCCGCTCGCTGAAAATCACCCACGTGAACCCCGGCCAGACCGGTTACGTCAACGAGGTGCCGCCCATCTTTCATCCGGATTTCCCGGCCTGGTGCGAGAAGATGGCGGAGCGAAAGGTGGCCGCGCTGAAGGATGACCCGATGTTGATCGGCTATTTCTCCGACAACGAAATCCCCCTGCGCCGCGACCTGCTTGATCGTTCGCTTCAGCTAGATCCCGCTATCGCCGCCGTCACCCCGCTGCGCGAAGCGGCGGTGGCCTGGCTGCGCGAGCGCAAGGGCGCGGCGGTGAGCCTGAACGTTGCCGAGCTCACCGATGAAGACCGCAGTGCCTTCCTCGCCGCCGCCTGCGAGCGCTACTTCTCAAACGTCGCCGCCGCGCTGCGGAAACACGATCCCAACCACCTCTACCTCGGCACCCGCTTCCACGGCCGGGTGACCCAAATCCCCGAAGTCTTCCGCGCCGCCGGCCGCCACGTGGATGTGGTGTCGGTCAACCTCTACCACGCTTGGTCGGTGAAGACGGATCGCCTGGCGATGTGGACCAAAGAGTCCGGCTGCCCCGTCATCATCACCGAGTTTTACGCGAAGGGCATGGACACCGGGTTGGAGAATGTGAACGGCGCGGGCTGGGTGGTCAAAACCCAGGAGGATCGCGGCAACTTCTATCAGAACTTCACCCTCAGTCTGCTGGCCGAGAAAAACGTGGTCGGCTGGCACTGGTTCAAATACCGCGACAACGAGCACTTCGACGACAAGGCGCAGCTGGGCAACCAGGACTCCAACAAGGGTATCCTCGCATGGGACTACAAACCCTACTCGCCGCTGCTTGAAAAAATGAAAGCGCTTAACAGCCAGGTGTATCCGCTTACCGACTACTTTGATCGCCGTCGCTGAGCGAAGAAGCCACGTTGTGCCCGCCGCAAACGAAAAAACCCCTCTTTTGGAATGACCCGCTGCAACCGCTTTTTCCTGTTTATCGTGTGTTCTTTGTCCTCTTTGCTATCCGGCCTGCCGCTCGTGCCGCCCGCCGATGCGGCCAGCGCTCCGCCAGTGGCGACGGTTTTGCTTGATGAACAGTTCGACCAAGGCGACGGTCCGCTTTTGGGCGGCGTGGATTCGCGTTGGAAAAAGGCCCGCGGCGATGCCCGCATCACGGTGCGCGATCGTCAGGCGCTCATCTCCGGGGAGGAGACCGGCGAGGCCTACCTCACCCGACCTTTCGACGTCGCTGCTCCGACCGGTGCAGCCGTGGAGGCGTTTTTCACCCTGCGTATGGACCCCCGGGCGGGGGTTAAGCCGACGAATCAGCCCAGCTCCGGCGTGGTGTTTCAATTTGCCTCGGAGGACGGCCAGCAAAGGCGTGCGCGGCTCGCGGTGCGGGTCAACGCCGACGGCACAGGTCAACTGGGAGTCACCGCAAAATCCTCGTCGGCTATCGTCTGGGCCGAGGCCGAGGTTCCTGATGCGGAAGAGCACTCGGTGGTCGTTCGCTACGATGCGCAGGCAGGCCGTGTGTCGCTTTGGATTGATGCTCCCACGACGGCCGCACCCCCGGTGGCGCAATCAACCGATCCGGACGCCTTCCTTCCGGCGCAAATCAGCCTGCAACAAACGGGCAAGCCCGGCGCGCCCGATGTGCGGATATCCGGGTTGAGCGTGCGCGTATCGTCGGCGGGTGGGACGCGGCAAGCTCCGGTCGCCGCCACTCCCGCCGTGCCGGTAACTCCGGCCGAGTCGGGGCTGACGCCGCCGAGTAAAGATTTCAAGGTATTCCTGCTGCTCGGTCAGTCCAACATGGCGGGTCGCGGGGTGGTGGACCCGGGAGATCGTGTCGGTGATTCGCGCATCCTTGCGCAACAGGCCGACGGACGCTGGGTGGTGGCGCGCGAGCCATTGCACTGGGACAAGCCTCGCGTTGCCGGCGTCGGTCCCGGTCTCGCTTTTGCCCGCACTCTTCTCCCGAAGCTGACCCCGGGCGCCTCCATCGGCCTGATCCCGGCGGCCTTTGGCGGCACGCGGGTGGCTTGGTGGCAAAAGGACTACGATGGCACGCAACGCTGGCAGAGCGGGGAGACGTATTTCCAAAACGCTGTCGCCTGTGCGCGCGCGGTGCCGAAGGGCTCGCTGGCCGGAGCCTTGTGGATACAAGGTGAGTCGGACAAAGGCGCGGCGGCGCTTGATGGTGGAGGCGCCTACCGGCGCGATTTGCATGCGTTTATACGGGATTTGCGGGCGGAGCTGGGCGCGCCGGAGTTACCCTTCGTGGTTGCCACGCTAAAACCCTGGAGCACGGACAACTCGCAAGTGCTCAACGCCATCTTCCTCGCCCTGCCGAAAGAGATTCCGCATACGGCGGTGGTGGACACGAATGCGCCCGCGCTCGAGGGCTTGCTCAAAAACAAGGCCGACGATCCGCCGCATTACGATTCCCCCTCGGCCCGCCGCCTCGGCGAACTCTTCGCTCGCGAGATGCTGCCCCTGTTGAACACCAACGCGCGGTGAACGCGGCAGGCTCGGCTCGACCGGTCACTTTTCCGAAGGCTTGAAGGGCAGCGACGGGCCATCGTGCCAGACGCCGTCTATCTCGACGATTTTCGGAATGCGCGGGATGCCGCGTTGGTTGGCCTGAATCTGCTCGCCGAGTATCTCCACCGCCACGCCGCCCACCTCGCGCAGGCGTTGATCCATGCCCGCCAGTTTCAACGAATCCGAAGGGCAATCCAGGTGGGCGAAGCCGATGTCCACACCGACGCGAAAACCCGCGGCGACCAGCCAGTCGAGAATCTGAATTCGACTGGCGATGACCGCATCCACCCGGTTTTTGCGCACCCAATTGACGACCATCTCGGCCGTCATTTCCGCCTCGTGGCAAAGCAGAGGCGGCACGGTGCTCTCGCTTGGCAGGGCGTGGCCGTAGGCGAGGTAGGCGCCGAGCAGGCGGTCCTCCACCGCCGCACTGAGGCGCTGATGAAGAATGGCACCCGGGCGGCGCCAACCCCGGCTGCGGATGGCGTCGAGAACGGTGCGCATGTTGTGGTAAGTTCCCGCCTCAACCCGGTTGGCCGGCACCTCGGTGAGCGTCTGGCCGATCGCGACGTAGGAATGCCTCGAGAAATCCAAACCCAACTGAGCTCCGCTGTGGTGGAGCGGCGCGATGATCAGGCCATCAATGCCGCGCGCATCAATGATCTGCTGGAGCCGCAGGGTCGGCTCACGTGCCTTCGGCAGCGTCAGGCACTCGAAACCGTAGCCCAGGGTCTCGGCCCGTTCCTTTGCGCCACGCCGGATCTCCTGGATGTAGCGATGGCGCCCCTTCCAGTCCGGCGACTCCAGAGCCACGACAAGGGCCAGCGAAGTGCGGCGCTCATCGCGGGACTTGCTGCGAATGGAGCGCATTAGCGCCGCCAGGGTGGGGTTGGGTCTGTAGCCGAGGCTCTTTGCTACTTCCTCGACTTTTTTGCGGGTCGCGGCAGCGACGCGCGGACTGTGGCGCAAGGCCAGAGAAACCGTGAAACGCGAGACCTTGGCTGCGGATGCGAGGTCGGTGATCGTGGGGGCTCGATTCATCTTTGCCCGGCATCTTACACTCAGGAATCCTTCGCGCAAGGTCGCGACCCGCCGCTTCGAAGACGACGGGGGGACGGTTAATAGTTCACCGCGAAGTTCCGCTGCTTGAGTTCCTGTTGGGCGTAACCGGCCACGTGGCCGTCCGCGAAGACCACGTTGGCTTTGCCGCCCCCGTGGCGGTAGCGCAGGTGGCCGCCGGTCACGGTCGCTCCACCGACGACAGAGTCCACATCGGGACTGCGATCAATGGTCTTGTCGGCGTCGGCGACGGCGGGCACGCCCGGCATCAGTTTGCAGACATCCACCTCGACCAAGGCGGACTGGCAACTGCCGGACGTGGTGGAAACCTGGATGCCGTCGGCGAAAAGCAGGATCTCGCTCATGCGCACGATTCGTGACGGATTGACCAGTGGAGTGACCGTATCGGTGGAGCCGGTGCGCTTCACGATGATGAAGGGGTTTGCGCTGTAGGTGCGTGAAAACCCCTGGCTGGGATCGGCTGGAGCGATGGAAGCCGACGGGCAGGTGACAACGGAGGAGTTGCTATAAACGTTACTGCCGGGACGCGTGCTGTTGAAGTAAGGCTCGAGGTAGAAAGTCCAAGGGTTGTTCGCGGTGTAGAAGGGGTAGCCCTTGTTTTCCTGAGTATAAATCTGGGTAGCATTTCCTATTTCGCGGAGCTGCGCGGTGCACTTGGCTCCCCGGGCACTGTCGCGGACCTTGCTGACCGTCGGAATGATGATCGCGGCAAGAATGCCGATGATGGCGATCACCGTGAGCAACTCGATCAGGGTAAAACCGGCACGAGAATGAGGGGGATTCATTTGGGGGGTAAAAGGGCGGGCGGGGCTACGTGGGGAGATGGTGGCGCCAATCGCTCCGCTGGCAAACCCAACCGGGTCTAACCTGTTAGATCGCGGGCGCGCTGGAATAAATTCCCCGCTGCGGTATCTTACCCGTATGAAAACAATCTGGTTGGCGGTAACGGTGGGTGTGGTGGTGAGCGTGGCGGTCTGGGCGCAGCAGGCGAAGACGGCGTCGGCCGGAGCTGCGACGGCAAATCTCACCGAAGGCGGACCCGAGGTCATGGCGACGAAGGCGGACGCGGCGGTGACGCCGCCGTTTGCCTGCCCGGTTGGAGGTCAGTCCGCGTGCGGCCTGCCGAGCAAC